>CAIUDO010000400.1 GCA_903897935.1 uncultured Pseudomonadota bacterium | reverse complement strand
GGGACGGGTGGATCCCGGCGAGGTGGATCTGGTGCACCCAGGCGGCCAGGGTGGTCGGCAGTACACGGGGGTCGCTGGACATTTGTGGGCCTCCCGCGGGCGTCGCCCGCGTCGTTGCCCTGGATTATAAGGCGGAGCCGTTCGGCGCCCGCCCCATCGCGCGTCGCGGCATCGAGGTGGTGGTGCTTCGTCTCCAGTGGCTGGCGGTCGTGGTCGCCTGGGCCGTGGTCGTCGGGGCGTGCCGCTCCCCTGCCCCGGTCCCGCCGGACCTGCCGCTCGTCGCGGGCCCGATCGATCGACCTGGGACGACGGCGACTCAGCTCGATCGCCTGCCCGCGTCGTGGTCGCTGCCCGCGGGCAACCTGCCCGGCGCCCGGCCGGTCGAGGACCGGTGGGAGCTCTCCCCGGACCTCGCGGCCGGCGCGCGTGCGTCGTTCCCGCTGCCGTTCAACCCAGGCCCGTCTGCAGACAAATTCGCGCCGCCCGGCGTGTCGGTGTCCGTCGGTGGCACGGCCGTGGCGTGGGAGGGCCGCGGGCCTGCGGGCGGGTGGTCGATTGAACGGGGCCAGCTGCAGGTCACCGCGCCTCGCGCCGCCGGCGGCCCGGTCGAGGTGCACCACAGCGGGCTGCGTGCCGCGGTCCAGAGGCTCGAGTTCGGGGCGTCCAACCTGCACCCCGAGGTGTTCGTGCGCCGCTCGCACACCCTCGGCGGCGAGACCCGCGCGGGGCTCATGGTGCCGGCGCCCGGGGTCGGCGCGTGGTCGCTCACGTTGCCGAGCGGCGCGCGCTTTGAGGCGTTCCCCGCCATGATCGCGCCCGAGCTCGCGCAAGGTGGCTCCGACGGCGCCTCGATCGTGCTGTCGGTCGAGCACGAAGGCGTCTCCACCGAGGCGGGTCGGCGCTCGGTCAGCGGGAAGACCTCCCGGTTCGACCGTTGGACGGTGGACCTGTCCGCGTGGGCGGGGCGCGCGGTCACCCTGCGGATCACCACCGAGCCCGGCCGCACCCCCGACTACGACTACGTGTTCGTCGGCGCGCCAGCGATCCACGGAGACCGGCAGGAGGTTCCGCGCCGCGTCGTCGTCATCGGGATCGACACCACCCGGCCCGACCACTTCGGGACCCACGGGTACACCCGCCCGACCACGCCCGCCCTCGATCAGTTCGCCGAGCGCGCCGCGGTGTTCGAGCGCGCGTGGACCCCGGCCCCGCGCACCCGGCCGTCGTTCCGGTCCGCCACGACCGGCCGCCTGCCGCTCGACGCCGTCGGCGCGGTCAACCTCGGCGCCATCATGTCCGGCGGCGGGTTCGCGACCGCGGGCATCGTCGCCAACATCCACCTGCACCCGCGGTTCGGCTTTCACGAAGGCTTCGATCTGTGGTGGCAAGACACCGGCGCGCGCGCCGACGACCAGGTCGACCGCGCGCTCGAGTGGCTGAAGCAGAACGAAGACCGCGACACCTACCTGTTCTTGCACATCATGGACCCGCACCTGTTCTACGACGCGCCGTCGCCGTACGGGTCGATGTTCGTCTCCGACCCCGACCCCGACCTGCCGGCGGTCTACTCCCGCGGCGAGGTGTACGGGTGGATGCGAAAGGGCGTCGACGACCGGCGAAAGCAGCACATCATCGCCAACTACGACGGCGAGCTGGCCTATACGAGCGAGCACCTCGGGCGCTTCCTGCACGAGCTGGACGCGATGAACAGCCCCACGCTCGTCGTCGTGCACTCCGACCATGGTGAGGAGTTCTGGGAGCATGGCGCGTTCGAGCACAACCACTCCCTGTACGAAGAGGTCGTGCACGGTCTGTTGTGGGTGCGCCCCCCGGGCGGTCGGGGTGCGCGGGTCACCACGCCGGTCATGCTGGCCGACATCGCCCCCACCGTCGTCGATTACGCCGGAATCACCACGGACGTTCCGTTCGACGGTCGGTCGCTGCGCCCGCTGATCGACGGCGTCGAGCGGGGCGACGAGCCGCACTGGGAGCGCCCGATCCCGAGCGCCTACCTCCGCTACGGCCACGAGCGCTGGGGCATCGTGTGGAAGGGTCACAAGTACATCCTGCACACACGCGACGGCGCAGAGGAGCTGTACGACCTCACCGCGGATCCGGACGAGCGCAAGAACCTGGCTGATTCTACACCCCTGGACGAGTGGCGCGCTCAGCTCGCCGCCGCGCACCGCGTCCCGGTCGGTCCCGGGTGGCGCCTCACCGTCAAGCTTACCGGCGCTGATCCGCTGCAGATCCGCCTGCCTGCCCCTGCGCGCGCCGCAGCGATCCTCGATCCCGAGACCCTCATCGAGTCGCCGGTGAACCAGGAGTGGGGCGAGCGGCCGCCGCTCACCGTCGCGGACATCGGCGCCGTCACGCTCTCCGAGGGCGGGAGCTTGTTGACGTTCACGCCCGGCCCGCGGCCGCAGGGCACCGTCGTCGTGATGTTCGACGAGCCAGTTGCGCCCGAGGGCGCCCAGGTCGTGAGCGTCGATCCGCCGGTCTCCCTCGGGCGCCGCTGGGGCAGCGCCGGCCGCACCGTCTCGACGGCACCCGGCACGGTCTTGATGCAGCCCCCGAGCGAGGTCGCGCGGATGCGTCAGACCGACGCCGCCGGCGCGTCGGAGATCGACCTCCTCAAACAGCTCGGCTACATCCAGTAGCGGTCGTCACGGGAGGAACCGGTGCTCGTCGGCCTCGTCGACGATCCGGCAGGCGTCCTGCTTGCCGAACAGCCGGTACCGGTGCGCCGCGAACAAGCGGTACGCCGCGTCGCGCACGAACCGCGGGACGAGGCGCGCCGCTCGCGCGGCCCACGGCCACCCACCAGGTAGATGCTCCAACAAGCGCAAGACGGCCTCGCTGTGCACGTGCACGCGCTCGGATCCGTCGTCGGCGACGTCGACGAGCACGAGGGAGTCGAGATCCTCCGGCAAGGCCGGGTGCCGCGCCAACACCCCTCGCCCCGTCGGCCCGGCCAACGGAGCGAACGTGATCACACGCGCCGCGTCGTGGTCGAGCACCCAGGTGACCGCGCCGTTACAAACGGCACAGTCACCATCGAACAGCATGAGCGGCGGCGTCACCGGGCGGCGGCGATCGCGGCGGGCGCCTCGGCGGCGCGCGGCGACCGCGGCTGCAGCCGGGTGACCGTGGCCAGCGCCCGAATCACCGCCAGGTAGCTCCACGGCTCGATCTGCTCCGTGCCCCGGGCCGCGGTGCGTGGGATGCCCAGGCGGTCACAGACACGCCGGGCGAATCGCAGGCGGCCGCGCTCCCCCTTGGGGAACCGGAGCGCGACCGTGGCGCGCACGCCGTCGTCGAACTCACGCAGCAGCACGTCGAGCGACGCCTCGTGGTCGCCCTGCACCAGGACGGTCCGCCGCCCGGCAGCCACCCGCTCCCGGACCAGCTCGGCGATGAACCGCGCCGCGCCGGGGCGCGCGCGGAGGAAGCAGATGCCGTCGAGCACCAGCCGATCCGCGGCGAGCAGCTCGGGCGCCCACCGCCGGGCCCCGACGCGCTGGCTCATGTGCTCGTTGAACGCCATCGGGCCCAGCCACAGCGCCCCCGGCCCGACGACCCGCTCCGCGACCCGAGTCTTGCCAGCGCCCTCGGGACCCAGCACGAACACCACCGGCCGCGACGCGACCAGGCGCGGGAGCGGGCGGCGCCCGAGGAACTCGGAGCTGGTGCCGGTGTACAGCGATGGGTGAGGCGTAAGTCCCAAGCTCGTCCTCAGGTGACGGGAGGCCTCGCCGGAGCTGGACGGGCACAGACACCACAGGCCATGCGCCAATAGGGGGCGCTAGGCGTGCAATGGCGGGGGGGACCGACCGTTTGCTCTGGTGAGAACCACCAACCCGGACACCATATGGCGCGTGACGGTCGGGCGTCAACCTCATCGCGCACCTTCTTGAAGGTCCAACACGAGGCCGTCTCAATACCTCATGCAAAACATTAACTACAAGGCGTTAGTGTGGATTAAAGGCAGCAGATAGACGAGATGCAAATTGTCCGAGTTGACACGCCCAGGCGACGCAGTGTGCGCCGGCGCAGCTACGGGTCGCCGACCGGCTGGGCGTGCGCCCGCACCCACGAGACGATGGCCTCGATCGCGGTCCCGGGCGCGAACACACACGCGACGCCCGCCGCGAGCAGGCCGGGCACGTCCTCGTCGGGGATGATGCCGCCCGCGACGACGAGCACGTCGGCGAGCCCGGCAGCGCGCAGCCCAGCGACGATCTCGGGCAGAAGCCGGTTGTGCGCGCCCGACAAGATCGAGACCCCTACGACCTGTACGTCTTCGTCGAGCGCCGCGCGCACGATCTCGGCCGGGGTGCGGTGGAGGCCCGTGTAGATGACCTCCATCCCGGCGTCCCGCAGGCCACGGGCGATGACCTTCGCGCCCCGATCGTGCCCGTCGAGGCCTGGCTTGGCGACGAGCACCCGGACCCGACCGCCGCTCACGACAGCAGGCCCTTCGCGACCACGATGCGCTGGACCTCGGACGTGCCCTCGTACAGCGTGGTGATGCGCGCGTCGCGGTACAGCCGCTCGACCTCGTACTCCCGGCTGAACCCGTAGCCTCCGAAGATCTGCACGGCCTCGTACGCGCAGAAGTTCGCCGTCTCCGACGCGAACAGCTTGGCCATCGAGCACTCGGCGCTCCCCCGCCCGCCCGAGCCCTTCAGCGCGGCCGCGCGGTACGTGAGCAGCCGCGCCGCTTCGATCCGGGTCTTCATGTCGGCGAGCTTGAACTGGATCGCCTGATGGTCCGCGATCGGCCGCCCGAACGTGCGCCGCGACTTCGCTTGCGCGACCGACAGGTCCAAGCACCGCTGCGCGATCCCGAGGGCCTGCGCGGCGATGCCGATGCGGCCGCCGTCCAGGGTGGCCATCGCCACCCGGAAGCCGTCCCGCTCGGCGTGCAGCAGGTTCTCGGTGGGCACCTCGAGGCCCTCGAAGATCAGCTCCGACGTCGAGCTGCACGTGATGCCCATCTTCTCCTCGACCTTGCCGACCGAGAACCCGGGCGACGAGGTGTCGACGATGAACGCGCACACCGCGCGGTGCCGCTGGTCAGGGTCGAGCGACGCGTAGGTGACGCAGATGTCGGCTTGGGGGCCGTTCGTGATCCACATCTTCGTGCCGTCGAGCCGCCATCCGGTCGCGGTCGGGGTGGCCCGGGTGCGCTGGGCGCCGGCGTCGCTGCCGGCGTTCGGCTCGGTGAGCGCGTAACAACCGACCTTCTGGCCGGTCGCGAGCGGCGTCAGGTACGTGTGCTTCTGCGCCTCCGTGCCGAACTCCAGGATCGGCCACCCGGCGAGGCTGTTCTGGACGCTCATGATGACGCCGACGCCCGCGTCCGCGTAGCAGATCTCCTCGAGCGCCACGACGTACGACAGCACGTCGAGGCCGGCCCCGCCGTACGCTTCGGGCACGAACATGCCCATGAAGCCCATCTCCGCGAGCTGCGCGAAGATCTCCGCCGGGAACGCGTGGGTGCGATCCCGCTCGGCGGCGCCCGGCAGCACCTCGTTGCGCGCGAAGTCGCGCGCGAGGTCGCGGATCTGGCGATGGTCACTCGACAGTTCGAACATGGGTGGCTCCGGGATCACGCGCCGGTGAAGCGGGCCGCGCGACGCTCGAGGAAGGCCGCCATGCCCTCCTTTTGGTCGGCGGTGGAGAAGCACAACGCGAACAAGGAGCGCTCGCCGAGGAGCGCCGCGCCGAGGTCGGCGTCTTTTCCTTCATAGATCGCGCGCTTACACAGCCGGACCGCGACCGGCCCCATCGCCGCGATCTCACGCGCGAGGCCGACCGCCGCCTCCAGAGCGTCGCCGTCGACCACGCGCTCGACGAGGCCGATGGCGGACGCTTCGTCGACCTTGACCATGCGTCCGGTCAGGCACAGGTCGAGCGCCCGCCCCACGCCGACGCGGCGCACCAGCCGCTGGGTGCCGCCGAAGCCAGGGATGACGCCGAGCTTCACCTCAGGCTGGCCGAACGTGGCCTTCGGGCCCGCCACCACGAGATCGCACGCGAGCGCGAGCTCACACCCACCGCCCAGGGCGAACCCACCGACCGCGGCGATGACCGGCACCGGCAGCGCGGAGATCCGGTCGAACACGCCCTGGCCGGCCGCCGAGAACGCCTCCGCCTCGATGGGCGACATCGCCGCCATCGCGGAGATGTCGGCGCCCGCCACGAACGCCTTCCCGCCTTCGCCGCCGATCACGAGGGCGCGCGCCCCCGAGTCGGCCCGCACCGCCGCCACCACGGCGTCCAGCGCGTCGAGCACGGCGCGGTCGAGCGCGTTGAGCGCGTTGGGCCGGTTGACCTTCGCGACGTGCACACCGCCGTCGAGCACCTCGTGCAGCACCACCGACATGTCAGGCTCCGTACCTGTAGAAGCCGCGGCCCGCCTTGCGCCCGAGCCACCCCGCCTCGACGTACTTTCGCAGCAGCGGCGACGGCCGGTACTTCGAGTCCCCCCCCATCCCGTCGCGCAAGACCTCCATGATCGCGAGGCAGGTGTCGAGCCCGATGAAGTCGGCGAGCTGCAGCGGGCCCATCGGCACGTTCGTGCCGAGCTTCATGGCGGTGTCGATGTCTTCGACGGAGCCGACGCCCTCGTAGAGCGCCTGGACGGCCTCGTTGATGTACGGCATCAACACGCGGTTGACGATGAACCCGGGCACGTCGCGCCCGAGCACCGTGGTCTTGCCGAGACGCTCCGCGACGCCCTTCACGAGCTCGTACGTCTCGTCGGAGGTGGCGAGGCCCCGGATGAGCTCGACCAACGCCATGACCGGCACCGGGTTCATGAAGTGCATGCCCATCACGAGGTCGGGGCGGTCCGTACGGGCGGCGATCGCGGTGATCGAGATCGACGACGTGTTCGACGCCAACACCGCGCCGGGCCGCGCGACGGTCGACAGCTTCTCGAAGATCGAGAACTTGAGGTCGACCCGCTCGGTGGCCGCCTCGACGATCAGGTCGCACGACCCGAGGGCCGCCATGTCGGTCGACGTGACGACCCGCGCGCGCGCCGCCGCGGCCGCGTCGGCCGTAAGTCCGCCCCGCTTGACCTGACGCGCGAGGTTCTGATCGATGGTCGCGAGCCCACGCTGCAGCGCCGCCTCCGCCACGTCGACCATGACGACGTCCAGGCCCGAGGTGGCCGCTACGTGCGCGATCCCGTTGCCCATCTGGCCCGCACCGACGACGCCGAATCGCTCTACGCGCATCATCCGCTACCTCCCGAGAGGGACGGCCGGATAACATCCGTCGGCGGCCCGAACCATCGGGCGTCGGAGCACCGTGCTTCCTTCTTGGTGTGCGCTCCCCCATCCGCTCGTCACGCGCGACGATGTCGTCGCCCGCAGCATCGCGCTGCTGGCGCACGGCCCGGTCACGCTCGTGGGCGCGCCTGGTGTCGGCACGACCACCGCGGCAGCCGAGCTCGCGACGACGCTGGTCGCCAGCCGCCATTGTGAGGTCATCGTGGCGGTCCGGGTGCACCGCTGCACCGTCGCTGGCGACGTCCTGACGCTCATCGGTCGCCAGATCGGCGCCGCGGTGCCCGGCGTCGCGAGCTCGGTGCAAGCCGCGCTCGCCGCGCGTCGGGTGGTGTGCTTGCTCGACGACGCCGACCTCGCGCCGAGGGCCGTCGAGGGGCTCCCCGAGTTCAGCCCGACCACGCGCTGGATCGCGACCGGGCGCGCGGCCGTGCTGGGCGCCCGGGTCGAGGTGGGGCCGCTGACCGATCGTGAGATGACGACGCTGCTCGGGCCCGGGGAGTCGCCCGCGCCGTACCGGGGGATCCCGGTGCTGACCCGCTTCCCGGTCCCGCCGACCCTCGAGGACCCGTGGGTCGCGCTGACGGGCGTGCCGACCGGCGCCGAGGCGACGTTGGCGTTCCCGTTCGGGCGTGGACGGCGCCCCGCGGGCCTGCCAGCGGGGTTCTTACGCTCCCACCTCGGTCGCGCGATCCCGCGTCGGTGCGTCTCCGAGATGCTCGGTGCCACGGAGCCGGGCGTGCCGGCCCTGAGGGCCGCGATCCGCGCCGAAGAAGCCGAGGTCGAGCAGGTCGCCGTCGGGATGATGGTCGCGAGCATGGACGATCTCGCGTTGTACCGGACCGCCGCGCAGCGGGTGCGCGACCCGATGGTGGCGAGCCTCGCCGCGGCGGCGGCCGCTCGGGCCACGCTGAACCAATTCCGCGTGTTCGAGGCGCTCGAGATCTGCGAAGCGTGTCGGGTCGCCCACCAGTCGACGCGCATCGAGGGCGCGATCGGACCGACATGGTCGCTGATGTCGTGGGTCGAAGGCGACGTCCGGCTCGCGCTCGGTCAGGAGGCGCACGCCGAGGCGCTGTTCCAGCAAGCCGAGGCGGGGCTCCGGATCGCAGAGCACGACGACCTCGCCCACATGATCGCGCGGTCGTGCGCGGCGGCGTGGGCCGTGCGCGGGCGGGGCGAGCGAGCGCGTCCGTGGCTCACCCGAGCGCGCGAGACGCTCCCGATCGGGGACGACCGCGCGGCGAGCGCCGATCTCATGAGGATCGCAGCCGACTTGTCCGCACAAGCCGGAGAGCTCGTCGGCGCCGAGGCGTTGTACGCCGAGGCCCGCGCGCTCGCGGCCCGGCGGCCCGTCGCGCAGCCGGTCCCGGCCCTGCTCGCGTGTGGTCAAGCGGCGCTCGACATGGCGCGCGGCCAGTTCTCGAGCGCGAACAGCCACCTGTGGCCCGACGACGTCGAGGATCCGGACCCGCCGGCGGTCATCGGCCCGCTGTCGTTTCGGCGCGCCGAGCTCGCCCTGCGCCGTCGACGCATCGCCGACGCGCGGGTGAACGCGCAGCTCGCGCACGCGGCCTGGTGGCGCGACGGGGACCTCGCGGGCTTGATCCTCGCGGAGCGCCTGCTCGGCGACATCGCGGCGATCGCCGGGGATCGCGCCGAGGCGTGCGAGCGGTACCGCGCCGCGGTCGCGTTGTGCGTCGGCCCGCGCGCGCTCGAGCCGCTGGCGCGCGTGCTGGAGCGACTGCTGGCGGTCGAGCGCGAGGGGGCGCCGGGGCCGCACGTCGACGAGCTGCGCGACCAGCTCGAGCTGGTCCAGCTGCTCCTCCAGCTCGACCGCGCTTGATCCGCCTCGAAGGCGGGTAGCGACCAAGCAGAACCGACCATGGGATTTCTTGACCTGGACCAGCTTCCGGCTTCGCGTCGCCGGCGGTAGCATGCTCCCATGCTGTCCAACCTCGACACCGAAGACCGCATGCGCCTGATGCGGTTCGTTTGCTCCTTCGCGTGGGCCGATCTCAAGGTCCGTCGCCAGGAGCGTGATCTCATCGCGCGGCTCGTGTCGCGCCTCGCCCTGGATCCGTCCGAAGCGGCGCAGGTGGAGGGCTGGCTCAACCACCCCCCCGACGTCGACGACATCGATCCGTTCGAGATCCCCGACGAACACCGCCGGGTCTTCCTCGACACCGTCCGGGAGGTCGTCGAGATCGACGGCGAGGTCACCGAGATGGAAGCCGACACGTTCTCGCTGCTCGAAGAGCTGCTCGGCGAGAGCGGCGCCTGAGGGACTAGACTAGAGCCGGACCGAGCATGCCGGTGCGAGGTCGGCGAGGCCCCGGTCAACGCCGTCGACTGGGCCGTTCGCGAGGAGGGAGCGTGCTGAAGCACGTGACCGAGGAGCGATGTCGTCCTCGCAAGTTAGCTGCCGGCAGGTGACGGGAGGATGCCGGAGCGGCGCTCCAGGCAGGCGGCTTGAGCGAATGCACGGGCGAGCCAAGGTGGTTAGTCCGCGCGCGCTCGTGTTCGGTCGGTCTGGTCGATCCCTCGCGGGCGCTGGGAGCTTCGTGAGCAGCCGCGTTCGTCCGGTCCTTCGCACCCTTTGCTTGTTCGCCTCCGGCTCCACTGGGTGCATCCGTGAGGTCGGCCCCGGTCCGGACCTCGGCGACTGCGCCCAGTACCCCGAAGGCGTCTACACGTACGGCCAGATCGGCATCGGCACCTGCTTGTCGGGCCCCGCCGATCTGCAGTTCATCGAGCGCGACGGCCAAACGCTGCTCGCCGTCAGCAACGCCGATCCGTACGGCAATTTCGGCGAGGGCTCGGTCACGGTCGTCGACTGGGCCTCGATCGACCTCGGCAAGCGCGAGAACCTGATGAGCGAGGTCGATGCGTGGTCGCTCCCGCTCGATCCGCTCGCAGGCGGCCTCGGCTGGGTCCCCGACCGCGACTTGTTGTTGGTCACCAGTCGCTACTCGGAGGGTGGGGTCGGTCGCGAGAACGCAGACCCGCTGATCGTCGTCGACCTCGCCGACCCCACCGTGCCCGAGCCATGGAGCTCCGGCGCTAGCCTCACCCTCGAAGACGACCCGCAGCCGATCGTGGTCGATGCGGAGGCTGGGTTCGCGTACGTCCTGAACATGACCGACCACTCGGTGTCCGTGGTGGACCTCGCGGCCACGCCGCTCGAGATCGTCGACCTGCACCCTGACGCGTTGTACGGCGACACCAAGCTCATCGACGCCGACGCCAGCGGCACCACGGCCGACGCCGTCATCACCCCGATCGAGGGCACCCTGCCCTCTACGGACACCTGGACGCTCACGTTCGCGGAGGGATCCTGGCGCGTGTGGATCGCGTCGGGCGCTGGCCTCCAGCGGTGGACCACCGGCGGCCTCGACTACGTGCCGTCCGGGCTGGGGGTCGAGCTCGATCCTGGGGACAGCGCGGGTGAGGTCGAAGAGGTGGTCGACCCTTACTTCTTCCTCGAGAGCGACGTCGGATCGATGCTGTTCGCGGACCGCGGCGCGATCCGGGTCATCACCCTCGGCGAGCTGTTCGACGGCGGCGTGCCGCTCGGCGCGTGGGACTGGGAGAGCCAGACCTCCGTGCTCGGTGGCTCCGACGACGGCTGGGACTACTGGGTCGAGGGCCCGGCGCCGGCCGAGATCGACGACGTCCCCACGCTGTACTACACCGGCCGCCCCGACGACGATGAAGACGGCGCCATCGGCGTCGCGCGCGCCGTCGACGGTGAGAACTACACCCGCGAGGAGGATCCGGTCCTCGAGCCGCCCGCAGGCGCGTCCTGGGAGCAGCCGTTCGTCTTGGTCGACCCGTTCACCGCGTCGTACCGCATGTGGTTCTCGGCGTTCGACGGCGACCGGTGGTCCGTCGCGCACAGCACGTCGGAGGACGGCCTCGTGTGGGACGAGCCCGAGGTCGTGCTCACGCTCGACGCCGCCGACGTCGGCGCGCCCACCGTCACCTACAGCCTCGGCCGCTACCAGATGTGGGTGGCGCACCGCCCCGACGGGGACACCACGTGGAGCGTCGCCGCCACCGAGAGCGCCGACGGCGTCGCGTGGGCCGCGCCCATCGTGGTGCTCGCGGGTGACCCGTCGCTCGCCCCGGAGCGCCCGCCACGCCACGCGCTGCAGTCCGACCCGCAGAACAGTTGGCGCATCGAAGGCGACAACTCCGGGCTGCTCACCGTGAGCGCTACCGCGGCCGGTGAGTACCTCACCGAGCACGGCTTCTCGCTGCACGTCGCGGGCGGCTGGGAGATCGACGGCGGCGCCGTCCCGGGGGACGTCGCGAGCGCGTCGTTGGTGCCCGACTCCTGGGTCACCGTCGACGGGGTGCCCACGCTGTACGCCACCGCCACCGACGCGTCGGGGCGCACCAGCCTCGTCGCCTTGCAACAAGACGCTCGTGGCCGATGGGTGTCGGTGCGCGAGGACCTCGTCCCCGCCGGCACCGGCGGCAACACCGAGGGGGCGCGCGCCGCGCTGGTGCTCCCGCCGGACGGGCTGACCGGCGGCGACTACGTCATGCTGTACGCCGGGGTGGACAACACCGGCGCCGCGCTCATGCGGCGCGCCACCTCCTCGAACGGCCTCGACTGGGACGCCGACGACGCCGCGCTGCTGCCCACCGAGGAGTACGACGCGTTCGCGCAGCTCCCGCACGCCGCGCAGATCCTCGACGATGGGGCGCTGCGGATCTGGTACACCGCGGACAGCGGCGCCGTCACCCGCATCGCCGTCGTCGACACGGACGACGACGGGCAGACCTTCACCCGCACGGGCGGCCCCGACGGCTGGTTGATCGGCACCGGCGTGCCAGGATCATTCGACGACTCCGGCGTCTCCGATCCCTGGCCCTATGTCGAGGACGGCGTCGAGCACGTGCTGTTCACCGCGTCGGACGGCGACGCGCTCCGGATCGGGAACGCCGTGTTCGATGGCACCGACTGGCTGCGGGACATCGACCCGTGGACCGAGCTTGCGGAACCCGCCATGGTCGGCGTCGACACTACGTTCTCCGAGCTCGGAGTGTCCAGCCTCGTCGGGCTCGACGGCCCGGAGGCCACCGAGTTCATGTACGCCGGGTTCGACGGCTTCGCGCGGCGCGTCGGGCGCGCGGTCCGGCACGGCAGCGCGTTGTTCCCGGTCCAGAACGTGCCAACCACCGGCGATCAGCTCGTGTTCACCACCCAATACGGGGGCGCCGAGGCGAAGGTCATCGAGCTCGGCCAGACGGTCGACGGGTTCAGCACCACCGGCATCGGCGCTACCGCGATGCGACTCGATCCCGAGCGTGGCTTTCTGTACGTGACCTCGAAGCTCGCCGACCATGTGTTCGTGATCGACGTGCGCGACGACTCGGCCCCCGGCTTCGTAGACGCGAACTACCGCGACATCGAGGCGGTGTTGCTCGTCACCTCGCTCACCGGGTCGATCGGCTTCCGAGACGTGTACGCGCGGCCCGGCACCAACCTCCTGTACGCGGCGGGGCGCCTGCCCGACGCCCTCGTGGTGCTCGACATCGCCGGCGTCGTCGACGACGACCGCAAGGACGCCTACCTCACCACCCCGGTCGGAACGATCCCGGTTCGCGGCTCCGACAACGAAGACGAAGGCTTCGAGTCGCTGGCCGAGATCGGGATCGGCATGATGGCCGGGTCCCAAGACGGGCGCTACCTCTACGCAACTCACTACAATGAGAACTCATTGTATGTGTTCGACCTCGAGCTCGGGGCGTGGGGCGAGGAGATCACGTACGTGCCGTACCTCGGCGAGAACCCGTACACGTTGCGCTTGGATCCCACCGGGCGGTACGCCGTCGTCGCGAACTACACGGGCGAGGTCGTCGACCACACCGTGCACTCGAGCCTCGCGGTGGTCGACGTGGACCCGACCAGCCCCACCTTCCTCTCCGTCCTCACGTGGCTGGTCAACCGATGATCCTATTCCTTCCAGGTTTGTTGGCGGCCCTTGGGTGCGCCGAAGAGGAGCCGTTCGAAGGGCGGTTCGACCTGCCGACCGCGGCGGCGGTGCTGCAGCCCGAGCTGGGCTCGGCGTTCACGGAGCCCATCGCGTACGTCGCGAGCGGCCACTCGGGCCTGATCTCCATGCTCGCGCTCAAGCAGGGCCGCTTCCTCGCCGACGACGATCAAGCTGCGTTCTTGCGCGGCGCGCCCCTCGCGGCCGGCCAGTCGCGGTACCTCGACGCGCTCGCGGTGTGGGCGCCGTCGCCGT
>CAIUDO010000399.1 GCA_903897935.1 uncultured Pseudomonadota bacterium | reverse complement strand
GCGGCGGGCGGGGCCGCGGCTGGGGCCGGCGCTGGCGCTGGCGCTGGCGCGGAGGGGGCCGGTGCCGCGGGGGTGGACGGTTGGCCGCTGATCTTGCTCGCGACGTACCCGGCGAGCGCGGTCAGCGTGGGGTGGTCGGCGAGCCGGAACGCGTCGTCGCGCGGCAGGTCGTACCGGGCGCGCAGCTCCGACACGATCTCGGCCTGCTTGACGGTGTCGATGCCGAGGTCCGCTTCGAGCTCGAACTCGGGCTCGATGTCCGACGGGCTGTAGCCGGTGCGCTCGGCGACGAGGCCGATCAGCTCGGCCAACAACACGCCCGACGGGGGCGCGGCGGCCGCGACGACGGGCGCGGCGACCGGCGCCGGAGCCTCGACCGGCGCCGACGGTGCGGCCGGCGCGGCGCCCCCCGACGCCTTGGCGGCGACGTAGCGGGCCAACGCGGCGAGCGTCGGGTGCTCGGCGAGGCGGAACGCGTCGTCGCGGGGCAGGTCGTACCGCGCACGCAGCTCCGACACGATCTCGGCTTGTTTGACGGTGTCGATGCCGAGGTCCGCCTCGAGCTCGAAGTCCGGCTCGATGTCCGACGGGCTGTAGCCGGTGCGCTCGGCGACGAGCGCGATGAGGTCGGTGAGCAGCGTGTTCGCGTCGACCACCGGGGCCGATGGCGCCGGGGCGCTCGCGGCGACGGGCGGCGACGACACCGATCCCCACGCGGTCAGCGCGGGCGGCGGCAGCGCGAGGTCGGTCGGGCCGTCGAGCACGCGCAGGGTGCGGTCTTCGACCACCTCGTGCGGGTGCGCGTACCCGGTCACCCGACGCAGCCACCCGAGGTGCGCGCCGCTGTCGATCAGGCGCTCGTCGCCGGTCGCGACCCGCTGCCAGACGGTCAGCGCGATCTGGGAGCCGAAGCCGGCCGCGAGGCGGATCGCGAAGTCGACCGCGCGCCGCTCGCCGTGCGACAGCGTGAGGTCGCCGAGCTGGGGATCGGGCTCGCGGAAGTTGGCGATCGGCGGGATGATCCCGTACTGCAGCGCCTTGACCGCGACGGTGTCTTCGATGCCCGCGCCCATCGGGTGGCCGGTGAAGCCCTTCGTGTTGGTGATCACGATGCGACGCGCGTCGTCGCCGAACGTGGCGCGCAGCGCTTCGATCTCGGCCGCCGCCGACCCGCCGCGGGCGGGGGTGTACGTCTCGTGCGACATGAACAGCGCCGAGCGCGCCATGTCGTGCGGCCCGACCCGGGCGCGCGCGCACGCGATGCCGACCATCTGCTTCATCTGGTCGGCGATGTGCGGCGGATCGAGGCGGGTCCCGTGGAACGCGCTGTTCGCGATGCCCGTCGCGAGCAGGCGGGCCACCGGCATCACGCCGCGCGCGCGCACGTCTTCTTCCCGCTCGATGACGAGGCCCACCGCGCCCATCCCGAGCACCAGCCCGTGGCGACGGCGATCGAACGGCAACGCAGCGTCTTCCACCCGATCCGCGGTCGACGCGGCGCCAGCCGCCAAGAAGCCGCCCCCGATCCACGGCAACAGCGCGCTCGACGTGACGTCGTCGGCGCCGACGACGATCACCCGGCGGCAACGGCCGAGCCGGATCCAGTCCTCCGCGACCGCCAACGCCTGGGTCGTCGACGCGCACGCGGCGTTGACGGCGGTGTTCGGTCCGCGCGCCCCGATGATCTGGGCGAGCTGGCTGTGCCCCATCGACAACACCTGGAACAAGAACCGCCGGTCGAAGTGGCCGTCGGCGCCGCGCCCCTGGTTGTTGAGGTGGTTGACGAGCTGATCGTAGCCGGGGAACGCCGATCCGAAGACGACGCCGGTGTCGTCGCGCCGCGCCTCGGGCAGGGCCCAGCCGAGCGGCACCTTCTTGCCGCTCGACGTGGTGCGGTACGTGCGGACGAGCGGGATCCCGGCGTCGCGCAGCGCCTCGTAGCCGGCGGCGATCGCGAGCTGCGTCGCGATGTCCAGGGCGTGTACGAGGTCCTCGGAGACCCCCCACGCGCGGAGGTCGAACGCGCGCCGCACGCCGGCGAGGCGGATGGCGTCGGCGTCCTCGGAGACGACCTGGAACGAGCCCTGGCCGTCTTTGTCCTTCACGAGCTTCACGATGCCGAGCTCGGTGAAGATGTGCGCGCGGGCCCCCAGCGGGTCGATGCGGTTCTCGCCGCCGAGCATACGCGCGAGGTTGTCGTCCGAGAAGACGGCGTCGCCGCCGGGCAAGCCGAGGGACGCCCCGCTGCAGACCAGCGACGCCTCGGCCTGGGGCTCGGCGGCGCGGACGGGGGCGGGCGCGGCGAGGGCGACCACGGGCGCCGCGGCGCTGGACGTCGGCGGGACCCGCTTCGCCGG
>CAIUDO010000398.1 GCA_903897935.1 uncultured Pseudomonadota bacterium | reverse complement strand
TCGATGGCGGCGTCGCTCGTGGCGGGCGCGGCGGCGTTGTGGCTGGAGCGCCACGGCGGCTGGGACACGCTGCGTCGGCGCTACGGGGCGCTCCATCGGGTCCCTGCGGCGTTCCGGGCGTGTTTGCTCGCGGGCGCCGCGCCGCACGTCGACGCGTCGCCGGGGCTGGGGGCGGGGCGGTTGTGGGTGCCCGGCTTGTTGGCCGCGCCGCTGCCGGCTGAGGGGCTCGACGCGCCGCCGGGGCCTGGGCCCGCGTTGCTGGACGCCCTCGCGGCGCGGGTCGGTCCGGCGGCGGAAGACGTCATGTGCGGCGTCTTCGGATGCGCTCCGTCGGCGTTGGCGTCGCGGATGCGGCCGGTCGAAGCGGAGATCCGCGACGTGCTGACCGCGCCGGGGGGGCTCGTGGAGCTCGACGCTGGCGACGTCGCCGGGGTGCGCGCCCGCCTCCGCGCGCACGGTTCGCCACGTTTGGCGCGCGCGACGGGCGTAGCTGGATAAGCGGGCGCGCACGTGGGGGTAGGGTGCAGCTCGTCGCGATCGGCTCGCCAATCGGCACCTTGCGCGTCGTGTTCGACGAACAGGGTGTCTCCCGGGTGTTGTTCGAGGGTGAGCCGCTCCCGGAGGGCGCCGTCGAGGCCGACCCTGACGCGGCCCCGTGGTCGCTGGTCGTGCGGTTTCGGCGGTACTTCGGCGGCTTGTTGGGCGCGCTCGACGCCATCCCGGCCGCCGTGTCGGGGTCGCCGTTTCAGAGCGCGGCGTGGGCAGCCGTGCGCGCCGTGCCCGCCGGTGAGGTCGTCACCTACCAGCAGCTCGCGGACCGCCTCGGCCACCCGAACGGGGCGCGGGCGATCGGTCGGGCGATGGCGACGAACCTGACCCCGATCCTGATCCCGTGTCATCGCGTCGTCGCGGGCGACGGGTCACTCGCCGGCTACCGGGGGGGCGCCACCCGAAAGCGGTGGTTGCTCGCGCACGAAGCGGGGCAGAGCAGCTTGTTCTAGGAGCGCGCGGAGCGCGCACGTCTGCTCAGCGAGCGGTGCCTCTGCCCCCTCGGAGATGGCCCGCTTCGACCGCGGGGCTCCTCCTACGACGGCGCGGGCGCGCCGATCAGCGCCAGCGCGTGCGGCAACACCTCCACCTCGAGCGGCGCGATCCCGAGCGGCTCACCGTCGGCCTCGACCCAGGCGGGGTGCTCGGACAACGGCGTCACCGCGACGTGCGCGCCGCGATCCATGACGACGAGCGGCGATGACGCGATCGTCCCGTCGTAGAGGCTCGGCATCGCCGCGGCGGCGCGGAACATCGACGCCGCGCGGATGATCGTCACGTCGAACAGGCCGTCGTCGAGGCGGGCGCGCGGCGCGAAGTGCATGCCGCCGCCCGCGAACTGCCCGTTCGACACGCCGACGTTCGTGATCTCGTGGGACCCGAGGTCGCGCCCGTCGACGACGATGCGCACGGTCGCGGGCGTGTAGCGGGCCATCGCGCGCCCGGTGGCGATCAGGAACGTGGCCTTGCCGCCGAGCCGCTTCGACGTCGCGTTCGCGAACTGGCAGACCAGACCGCCCATCCCGAAGCTGACCTCGTTGAGGAAGATCCTGGGCTCGGTGCGGGTGCCGTCGCTGTTGGTGCAGACGACCCGCCCGACGTCGATCGGCCGCGCCGGCAGCCCGGCGATCGCCCGCGCCGCGCCCACCGGACGCTGATCGGCAGGTCCCTGCGGCAACATGCGCCTGAAGTCGCCGCCGGTGCCTGCGTGGATCACGCCGAGGGTGAGCCCCGCGACGCCGCTCGCCACGATCCCGGCCGTGACCTCGCCGTGCGTGCCGTCGCCGCCGAGGCTGTAGAGCACCCGCGCGCCGCCCGCGATGGCGGCCTGCGCCTGGTTGGCCCCGTCGCCTTTGCCGTTGGTGCGCATGGGCCGCACGTCGCCGCCGAGCGCCCGGACGACCTCGGGGATCATCGTGTCCCACTCTCGTCCGACCCGACCTCCAGCCGCCGCTGGGTTCGCGATGAGCACCTTCACGACGGACGCTCCAGCTTGGGATCGGGCGGTAGGTATGTGCCGGCGACGCGGTCGAACCAACCGAGGAACCCAGAATAGTTGCCTTTGAACTTGGCGTGATGACGGTCGTGGAACACCGTCCCGCCGTAGCCGGGGACCAGGTGACCGGGGTTGAACGGGAACGCGTACCCGCAGTGGCCCTCGGCGGCCTCCCACTGGCGCCACACGATCCACACCCACACGGTCACCACGTGGCTGTCGAGCAGGATCGGGCCGAGCAGCGCCAGCGACCCGGTCGCGATGAACTCGACGGGGTGCATGTAGTGGGCGCCGATCGCCCACGGGGTCGTGAGCAGGTGGTGCACGCGGTGCACCTTCGCGTACAGCCACGGCGTGTGAAACGCCCGGTGCATCCAGTAATACAAGAAGTCGTCCAGATACACGAACACGATCACGCTGCCGGCGACCTCCCACCACGGCGGCGCGGGGCCGAGGTGCACGCCCGACGTGCGCAGCGCCGGCCATGCGAGCACCACCAGCGCGGTCATCAGCGCGTTGTCGAGCACCCACCAACGCAACGACGGACCGATGATGCGATCGGCCCGTCCGCGGCGGCTCTGGATGCGGTAGCGCGCGAACCACGGTGGATCCGTCCACGCGAGCCAGGTGAGGGGGACCGCGAACGCGAGGAACGCGCCCATGCTGATCGCGCTCGTGACGAGCGGAAACCACACGAACAGCGGGTCGGTGTAGGCGGCGAGGAGCGCGTCCATCGAGGCCAGCCTACCACGGGTCGCGCGTTACGGTTCCCCGTGATCTCATCGGCATGTGCATGCCGATAGACGTTATATAGCTATATCGTTATTTTTGTTGTCGTTTATCGGTACAAGCTGGATCCTCGTGGGCATGTCGTTGCCGATAACCTCGCGAACCAAGCAGCGTTTTCGCGGGCGCGGCCCTTGGCACGGCCGCTGCACTACGGT
>CAIUDO010000397.1 GCA_903897935.1 uncultured Pseudomonadota bacterium | reverse complement strand
GGGCTCCGGGAGAGCTCGCGGGGGGTGACTTCGACGGCGACGGGCTGACCGACCTGGTGTCGGGGAGCGATGGATTTGGCGACTACGTGTACTTCGGCGGCGCCTTCGAGGTGGTGCCAGGCCCGTTCGCGGGTGTCGTGTATGCGCCGTTGGTGCATCACCTGGTGGCGTCGTCTGATCCCGTCAGCCTTGGGCGGTTCGTGGACGCGGGCGACGTTGACGGCGATGGGCTCGACGACCTTCTTGTCGGCGCAACCATCACCGATACGTACGTGGAGGACGGAGGCTCGGTGCACCTGTTCCTGGGCGCCGACCTGCTATGAGGCGCACGCGGCCGCGGTGCGGGACCGACGCCCGCATCGGAGCGCCGCCTCTCGATTTGCTCCGTATTGCAGCGCGGCGCCGAGGCGAAACATGCGCGCAGTGCGAATGCCTCTCTGCGTTCTCTGCGCGAGTGGCCGGTCGACCGGTGACGCCTTGCCGGCTTCGTTGTATCGCGCCGAGAGGCCCAGCAAGGGGCGGTGCACATCTGCTCGGTTAGGAATGCGAACAAAACAAGCTACCGGTTTGACCCTGCGGCTGGATGGCGTAGTTCCACTCGCCATGCCAAGCAGACCTGGTCAGGTTGAGGCGTCCTTCGTCTTGCTTCGATCGTGCTTCGACGCTCTTGCCGATCGGGTACTGTGCGCCATCCAAGATCGCGATCACTGAGAGGCCTGCCTTGGTTGTCGTGGCGCCGATGAGCTCGATGATCGTGGCGTAGGAACATCACGCGAGCCGACTGCGTTGGCGTTCGCAGCTCGCTGATGTGGCGGCGTGTCGAGACGGCCCGGTCGGGGCGGCGCACGACGACCAGCCCTCCCGCCCGAGGTATGCCCGCGCGGGCCGAACGGTCACGCCTCGGCCGCGCCCTCGTCGGAGGGCGCTGGGGTGGTGCGGAGGAGCGCCACGATCAGCCACCCGAGCCCCGCCGCCAGCGCGAACAACCCGACCCCGAGGGCGATCCGTTCGGCGATGCCCAGCGCCGGCGGCGTCGCCTCCGCCCGCGGCCCGATCGTCGCGTCGACGGCGGCGCGCCCGATCAGCTCGTCGGCGTACGACTCGAGGTCGTGGCCGGGCGCCTCCAGCGTGGGGTCGCCGTAGACCAACGTCGCGCCGCCCTCCGGCAACCACGCGATGACCTCGACGCGCGGCCACGACGCCCCCACCTCGATCTCCGGCAGCGGCGCGTCCTGGCCGTTCATGATCTCGACCCGCAGCGCGTCGCCCACCGCCGCGTCGACGCCGAACACCAACGCGCCGGGGGCTTCGTGCGCCCACCACGTCTGCGCCCGCAGCACCTCCTGGCCGGCGCCGCGCCCGCGCAAGACGTGCACCTCGCGGGTGAAGCGGGTCGCCGACGTCGTCAACGACAACGACGCCAGCGGCGCGTGCTCGTCGCCAGGGCTCGCCGGCAGCGTGACGTCCAACACCGTGACCCCAGGCCGCTCGCTGCGGACGACGGTGACGCCCTCCCACGGGTTCGTGCCCGGGACGCGGCGTACGACGTACGGGATCTGGTTGCGGTCCGCGTCGAGCAGCCGCAGGTCGCCGTAGTCTTCGCGCGCGACCGCGAGCACGTCGCGGGGGACGGCCATGCGCGCGAGGCCAGCCGCGCCCGTCACCGGCGACGACCAGCGCGGGTGCGCGGACGCCGGGAGCGGCACCGCGGCGGCGGCGAGGCCGTCGGCGAGCTCCGGCGGGACCCAGTCCGGGTTGGCGGTGGCAGGCCCGACGGTGGCCGCGACCGGGTGGAGCTGGCGCGCCAACGCGTCGACCGCGGTCTGCAGATCCGACGGGGGCGTCGTCCACGCGGGGGCGCCCGCCGCGAGCATGTACGGGCCGGGCTCGGGGTCGCGCAGCAACAACGCGCGCGGGGGCGCCGTCAACAGCACCGACGTCGCCGGGATCGGGTCGGCCTGGGCACGGTCGATCGTCGCCAAGAGCGTGCCCGACCGGATCGGCGCGTCTGTTCGCAGCGTGAGCTGCTCGATAGGGAACCCCCCCAACGCGACCCGACGGATCGTACCGGATCCGACGTGGAGGTACGAGGCGGCGTCGCCGTCGGTGAGGGTGACCCCACGGTGCAGGACGTCGGCGCTGACCCGCAGCGTGACGTCGAGCCCGGCGGGCAAGCCGTGTGGGAGCTGGAACGCCGACGTGGTGGCGTCGGCGACCTCCCAGGTGTCGGCGAGCGGCACCTCCAGCGTGGCGGGGTCCAACACCGGCGTAGCCCGGCGGCCCGCCCGCAGGTCGATGGAAGCGCCGCGCGGCAGGTACAGCGGGTCGACCTGGACGCGCAGCGTGCGGGTGGGCTCCGGGAGCACGAACACCGGCGACGACATCTCCTGGGTGCGCCACGCCCGTCCGGCGAACAACGGCGCGCCCGCCAGGGTCTGCCCGGTCACCGCCACGATGCTGTCTTCAGGCAGCGTGACCTCGAGGGTGTCGAACGGCTCGTCCGCTTCGAGCGACCACACCCACGCCGACGGGTGGTCGACCGTGCGGGTGTAGACGTACGCCGTGGCCTGCGCGCCGGGGTAACAAGCGAACGCAACGGGCGCGCCGCGTGCGTCGAGCAGCGCGAGGTCCGAGCAGTCGCCGGGGTCGTTGGGGCCGCGCGCCTCGAGCGGGATCGGCACCGCGACCGCGCACGGCGCGACGCACGCGGGCACGTCGACCGGGAGGGTCCACGGGAACCGCGGCTCGGCGGCCAAGGCGAGGGTACCGAGCAGGATCACGCTTCCTCCTTCCTCGTACGCAGGACGAGCCGCTCGAACGACAGCGCCACCACGAGCAGGCTCACGCCGAGCCCGAGCACCGAGCCCACCCGGGCGAGCCCGGACAACGACCACAAGTCGACCCCGAACACCTTGCCGGCGGCCAGCAGCACGAGCGCGAGCCCGACCAGGCGTACGAACCGGGCTTCGCGCACGACGCCGATCAGGAGCACGACGACGCCGTACACCGCCCACGCGAGCGAGCGCGTCATGCCGTGCAGCAGGCCGTTCTCGGTGAGGTCGAGCGGGCCCGCCTCCTGGAACGCGTGCGCCACCTGGACCTCGACGAGCGCGAACCCGACGGCGATGGCGCACAACGTGAGCGCGTGGCGGACCCAGCCGGGCACGTGGCCGGCGAGCCAGCGGTGCGTCAGCAGGAGCGCGACCAGGGGCAGGCCCCAGGTGTAGAGCGTCCAATTCAGGACGGGCAAGCCGCCGGCTTCCGCGTAGTCGAGCGCGAACGGGTTGAGCACGAGGCGGACCGTGACGACGCCCGCCAGCACGACCGCGCTCCAGCGCACGACCCGATGCGACAGCCGCCCCGCGATCCACGCCAACGCGGCGGCTTCGCCGGCCCACGCGACGGTCAGCCACTGGTCGTGCAGCTCGAGCGGCACCGCCGTGACCGCGCCGAGCGCGGCGACCATCACGAACAGCGCGAGCGAGAGGTCGTCCCGCGCGACGCGGTGCCGCCGCACCAAGACGACGCCCCCGAGCAGCGCGGTGGTGCCCAACAACAGCGGCAGCAGGCCGATCGCGAGGCCGTCGAGGCCGCGGTCCCACGCGTGGTACAGCGGCGGGAACAGCGTGAGGGCAGCGAGCGCCGCCGTCCACGCGACCCGCGACGCCTTGCCGTCCGGCCGGACCCGCAGCGGGACCGTCGCCAGCGCCGAATAGGCGAGCAACGCGGACGCGGCGAGCCAGCGCGGCGCGACGTCGTACGCGGCGCCGACCCACAACGGGACGGCGACCGCCAGGAGCGTCGTCGGGAGTGAGAGCATCAGCGCCCGTCGCGACGGACCGGCGCGGAGCGTCGGGAGCACGCCGATGACGAGCAGGCCGGCCGTAAACGCCGCGAGGGTGGCGCCGTCGTTCGCGCCGATGCCCGCGCCGACGAGGCCGAGCACGAGCGGCAGCGCGATCCGGGCCATCGCGGGGGGGCCGGACGTCGGGAGCAGCAGGCCCGCGATCCCCCCCGCGCCGAGCACGCCGACCAGCAGCGGCAGGTGCGGCTGCGGCTCCACGCTGAGCCAGGTCTGCAGCGCGGCCAGCAGCGCCAGGACCGTCACGAGCGCCGGGCCGGCGACCTCGAGGCGCTTGGACGAGCGCGCGAGCAGCATCGCCGGGAGCGGCAGGACCAGCGCGCCGAACGTGGCCCACCAGGCGTCTCCGGAGTCCACGCGGGTGACGGTGAGCTGGCCGGCCGGGTCGTAGAACACCGGGTCGATCGGGCCCAACCACGGGAGGGCCAGCCACGGCAACGCCAACGTCACCGCGGTCGCGGCGCCGGCGACGAACAGCTCGCGGACCTTGGGAGCGGCCGGCGTGCGCGTCGCCGCGACGAAGAAGGGCAGGGTGATCGCCAACGCGCCGAGGATGCCCGCGGCGGCCTGGTCCGGTCGGTACCACGCCGCCGTCCACCCGACGTGGAGGGTCGCCGCCGCCAACGCGCCCCCCAGCACGAGGTCGGGCCACCCGCGCCGGGTGGCAGCGCCGAGCGTGAGGGTGAGCAGCAGGACGAGGTACGCGAACAGCCCGAGCGGGTCGTTGCGGCCGGTCGACAACAAGAACGGCACCATCGCGCCGCCGAGCAGCCCGAGCCAGCCCATCATGCGCGCGTCGAGGCGCACCGCGTGCAACAGCGCGACGGCCGAGATCGCGGACATACCTACGAAGCCGATCCACGACGGGAAGAGCTGGAACAAGGACGTGCCGGCGTACAACGCGCCGTACCCGACGCCGACGCCGACGCCGCCCAGCGCCATCGCGACCCACGGGTAGCCGCGACGCCGCAGCGCGGGCGACGCCACCCACAGCGCGGTGCCGATGACGAGCGAGGCGCCGACACGAGCGGACGGCCCGAGCAAGCCCGCCTCGATCGCGACGGCGAGGCCGAGGATGCCGCCGAGCAGCACCGCGAAGCCACCGAGGGACGCTGCGATCCAGGTGGCGAGCCGCTCCGCGGTGATGGGGGGGCGAGGGGGCTTGGGTGCGGGCGCGGGCGCCTTCGGCTCGGGGGCAGGCGCCGCTGGCTCCGGGATGGGCTCGGCGACGACCTGGACGGGGGCGGCCTCAGGGCGGGGCAGGGGCGCCGGCTGGGGCAGCGGCGCCGGGGCCGGTGGCGGCGGCCGCGGGGCTGGGACGGGCGCCGCCGGGAGCGGGCGGGCCTGAAGATCCGCTTCGAGCTCGACGATCCGCCGCTCGAGCCGCCGGGTGACCGAGAGCGCGTGCAGCGCGATCCCGAGCGCCACGAACGGCGCCGCCGCCACGACGAGGCAGATCGTAAGGACAACCAGGGCGAGCAGCGCTTCCACGGATCGCGTGTAGCCCGCCACACGCGGAGGCGGGAGCGGCGCGCTATGGCGGGGCGGCGAGGGGCGGGTGGCCGACGGGGCGGTTGGGCGCGGCGCGGCCTATATGATCGGGGCGTCCTTTTGTTTCGCGATCATGGCGGCGCTCGTCAAGGTGGGCGCCGCCGACGTCGGCCCGTGGGCCGTCGTCCTGGTGCGCAGCGTCGTCATCCTGGGGATCGGCGGCGCGCTGTTGGTGCGTCGCGGCGCCCGGCTGCGGTTCATCGACCACCGCACGCTGGTGGTGCGGTCGCTCGCAGGCTTCACGGCGATGCTCGCCTACTATCTTGCTATCGAGCGGGTGCCGCTCCCGACCGCGGTGACGCTGCAGTACACGTCGCCGATGTTCGTGGCGGCGTTCGCGCCGCTCGTCGGGGAGCGGGTCACGCCACGTATGGTCGGCTGGCTGTTGTTCGGCTTCGTAGGCGTGGTCGCGGTGGTCGAGCCGGTCGGGTGGCCGGACGCGGGCGCCTGGTTGGCGTTGGCGTCCGGGGCGCTCGCGGGCGTAGCGTACCACGCCGTCCGAAAGCTGCGGATGGAAGACCCGGACGCCGTGGTCGTCCACTTCGCGCTCGTCTCGACGGTCCTGTCGGCCCCGGCGGCGGCTCGCTTGGTGCAGGATCCGCCGTCGACGCAGACCGCGCTCGTGCTGCTCGGGGTGGGCCTTAGCGCGGCGGGCGGGCAGGTGTTGTTGACGCGGGCGTACCATCACGCGTCCGCGGCGTTGGTCACCGGCTTTGGCTACAGCGGCGTGGTGTTCGGCACCTTGTTCGGCGTGTTGGCGTTCCACGAAGCACCAGGATGGAGCCAGATCCTGGGTTCGGTGGTGATCGCGTTGGCCGGCCTCGGGCTCGCCCGCGGCGGGCGCGCTTGACGCGGTGGGGCGGTCTGTTAAGGGGCCCGGGTTCCGGGGTGTAGCGCAGTCTGGTAGCGCGCTTGGTTCGGGACCAAGAAGCCGTGGGTTCGAATCCCGCCACCCCGATCACACACGAAGGCCCGTTGAATCGTCAGGTTCAACGGGCCTTCTCGTTCACGGATCCTCGCGTGGTCGGTTGGGCCCAGCGGATCCACACCCGGCCGTGCGCGGCTCGGACGTGCTGGCGCTACACTGGCGCACAGGGGGCGTGGATGTGGTGGATCGCCGCGCTGCTCGGGTGTAATCCAGAGTCGCCTCCTACCTTCTACGCGGACGTCGCCCCGGTGCTCGGCGCGCGCTGCGGCGCTTGCCACACGAGCGACGGCGTCGCGTTCTCGCTGGACGACCCCGAGATCGCGGCGGTGCTCGCCGACGACCTCATCACGCTCGCCCGTGGCCGCACCGACGCCGCTCCGTACCGGATGCCGCCGTTCGCGGCCGTCGAGACCGAGGCGTGCGCGCCCCCCGCTCCGTGGAAGGACGACCCGCGGCTGACCGACCGCGAGCTCGCCGTGCTGGTCGCGTGGCGTGACGCGGGCGCGCTCCCCGGAGACCCCGACGACCTCGTGCCCGTCGACCGGCCGTCCCTTGATCTCGTCGGCGCCAACGCGACCCTCACCGCCCCCGAGCACCTCGTCGCCGCCTACACGGGCGTTGACCCGTACATCTGCTTCCCGCTCGACCCTGGCCTCTCCGAGACCCGGTGGCTCACGGGCGTTCAGGTGCTGCCGGGCGACGACCGCGTCGTGCACCACGCCTCGGTGCTGCTCGACCCGGGGCGCGCGTCCGCCGCGTTGGCAGGGTCGGACGGCAGCTTCCCGTGCTTCGCCACCCCGGGCGCGGTCGGGTCCGACAGCGTCGCCAACTTCGCGCCCGGCGCGCCCCCGTCCGAGCTGCCCGACGACGCCGGGTTCGCCGTCTCGCCGAGTGACGGGCTGGTACTCCTCGTGCATTACCACGGGATCACCGAGGACGTCGTCGATCGAACCCAGGTCGCCTTGCGGTACGTCGACGCGCCGCCCGCGCACACCGCCCGCTTTACGCTCAACGGCGTCATCGACCTCGACGTGCTGCCGCGCACGGTCGACCCGCCGCTCCTGGTGCCTGCCGGCGCCACCGGTCACGCCGAAGAGGTGCGGGTGCCGCTGGTGTTGCCGGACGGCGCTCGGATCTGGTCGGTGTTCCCGCACATGCACTACTCGGGCGTCTCGCAGCAGGTGTTCGTCGACCACGGCGCCCACGGCGGCGACGACACCTGCCTCATCGAGGTCGGGCGGTGGGACTTCGACTGGCAGCGCGACTACGTCTACGACGCGCCCCTGGACGCCCTCCCGGAGGTGCACCCCGGCGACGAGCTCGTCGTGCGCTGCACGTTCGACAACACGGTCGACAACCCGTCCGTGGTGACGCTGCTCGACGACCTCGGCGTGCCCGAGCCGTTCGACCTCGCGAGCGGCAACGCGTCGACCGACGAGATGTGCGTGGCGCTGGTCGGGTTGTTGTTCCCATGACCGGCGGGCGCTCGTGAGCGTGTCGAGGGTGTAGGGTCGGCCGTCTACCTGGGAGGGTGCGATGACGATCGACTTGTGGATGCTGGCGGCTTCGGCCGGCCTCACCTGGCTGATGATCCTGGTGGCCGCGACGCCGGGCTTGATGGCGAACATGAAGTGGGGGCTCGGCAACCGCGAGACCCCCGCGAACGAAGACGGGTTCAACGGCCGCGCGAAGCGTGCCGCCGAGAACATGAAGGAGAACCTACCGTTGTTCGCGACCTTCGTGCTGGTCGCGCACGTGTCGGGCAGCGCGGACGGCACGAGCGCGCTTGGGGCCGAGATCTTCTTCGGTGCCCGCGCGCTCTACGCGCCGGTGTACTGGGCGGGCGTGCCCGGCCTACGAACGGCCGTCTGGGCCGTCTCGATCGTGGGCATGGGCCTGGTCGCGTTCAGCCTCGTCGCGTGAGCGGTCGAGCAACGCGGCGATCCGGTCGAGGCGCGCGACGACCTGCGCCAGCAACACCCGCTCGTCGGTCGGCTCCACCGCGGCGGCGCGGGCGGCCTTCCGGCCGGCCAGGATGCGCTCGCGGAACGCCATCGCGTCGATGATGCCGGTCAAGTGCATGTCGTGCGCTTGCCCGACGCTCTGACCGGCCGTCTCCAGCTTGAGGGTCGCGAGGTGGAAGTGGCGGAGCAGCGGCCCCTCGATGAACGTGACGTCCTGGATGTTCTCGAGCGGGATGGTCTTCTCGACCGTGAAGATGATGCCCTTGCGAAACCGCAGGTGCTCCGGAGTGAGCTCGCAGCTCAGGCGGTCGAAGTAGTGGCGCGCCCACCACTGCCCGGCGCCGCAGAACCAGATCACCGCGAACGGTAGGCCGATCAGCGAGGCCGCGAGCTGCAGACCGATGGTGAGCAGCAAGTAGAGACGGATCAACGGATTGAATTGTGCGCGCACCGTCAGCGCGGTCGGCTCGCTCATCGCCCGGCCGCCTCGATTCGGATCTCATCGATCGTGACCGGCGTGGTCGGCTTGTCGTTGCCGTCGCGCGCGACCTCCGAGATGCGCGTGACGACCTCGATGGGCCCACACTGGCCGAAGATGGTGTGTTTTCCGTCGAGGAACGGCGTTGGCGCCGTGGTGATGAAGAACTGCGAGCCGTTGGTGGCGGGGCCGGAGTTCGCCATCGCGAGGCGCCCCGGGCGGTCGAAGCCGACCTCGCGCGACACCTCGTCGACGAACGCGTACCCAGGCCCACCTTCGCCGGTGCCGAGCGGGTCGCCGCCTTGGATCATGAACCCGGGGATGACGCGGTGGAACGTGGTCCCCGGGTAGAGCGGCTCGGCGCGCGACGCGCCGGTGTAGGGGTCGGACCACCGTTGTTGCCCGTTCGCCAACCCGACGAAGTTCGCGACGGTGATCGGCGCGACGTCCGGGAACAGCTCGCAGTCGATCGGCCCCATGCTGGTCTGGATGCGCGCGCTGAGGGCGTGCTCGCTGGGGCCCGTCGCAAAACCAGCGAGGTAGCTCGTGAGCGCGCCGATGGTGTCCTGCGACGACAGGACCACCTCGGTGCCCCCCGCGAGCGGCGCACCGCCGCGGGCCCGCACCTCGAGGGCCTCGGCGCGACGCCCCGAGTCGTACAACGCCTGCGCGAGCTGGCCGTCCATCCGGGCGTCTCCGGCGCGGTGCAGCGCGAGCAAGGCGTCGAGCGCGGCGGCGTCGTCTCCGGTGGCGAGGCCGATGCTCGCGCGGAGCTGGGTGAGGCCGGAGCGGTCGGGGCTGGTCGCGAGGGCCTTGTCGACGACGTCGCGGGCGCGTGTCCACTGGCCTTGCTCGACCAACAACGCGCCGAGCACGCGCGCGAGCTCGGGGTGGCCGGCGTACAACCACGCGCGCCCGATGTACGTCTCGACCATCGCCGGGTCGGCCGACCGGCCGAGGGCCGCGCTGAGGGAGACGGCCGCTGAGGCCGCCAGGCACGGGTCGGACGGGTAGGCGTCGGCGAGCATGATCGCCGTGCCGACGTCGGCGCCGCCCGCCGCGACGGACAACGCGACCTCCGCCGACAAGTACGCAGGGTGGTCCGTGCGGAACGCGCCGAGCTGCTCCGCGTGGGTGGCCGCGGCCGTCGCGTCGGCGCCGGTCAGGCTTCTCGACCACGCAAACAGCCGCTCGACCTCGCTCTTCTTCAGCTTGCCGGCCGCGGGCACCGCTGAGACACACGCGGCGCGCTCGTCGGCGAAGTCGACCCATAGCATCGTCGGCGCCGCCGCTTGGGCCACGAAGGCCCCCAACACCACCATCACGCGACCTCCCGTCCGGCCATGAGCTCCGTGTACGTCCACACCCGCCGCGCCGACCCTGGCCGGAGCAGCGCGCCCACCGCCGCCGCCGCGACGTCCTCCGCTTCGATGCCCCGATAAGGCGCGAGCGGCCCCACCATCAACCCGCCGGTCCACCGGCCGACCCGGATCGCGGCCGCCTCGAGCGGGCGGGCCTCGCTCCGCTCGCCGAACAGCACCGACGGGCGCAGGACGGTGAGCTCGGCGAACCCGACGCTCGCGACGGCGTCTTCCGCGAGGCCCTTCACCTTGCTGTAGTGCGACGGCGACGACGCCGAGGCGCCGACCGCGCTTACGAGCACGAACCGCTCGGCGCCGGCCGCCCGCGCCGCCCGCGCGAACGTGATGACGCCGTCGAGGTCAACCGCGCGAAACGCTTCTTTGGACCCAGCCTTCTTGTGCGTGGTCCCGAGCGCGCACACGGCGTCGGTGACGGGGAGATCGGCGAGCGCGGCGCTGAACGAGGTGAGCTCGGCGGCGCGCTCGACGAGCTTCGGGTGCGACCAACCGAGGGGGCGCCGCCCGACCACCACCACGCGGGACCACGCCGCGTGCGCGCACAGCCGCCGCGCGACGTGCCCGCCGACGAGGCCGGTCGCCCCTGCGACCACGACGGTCCGCGCCATGTGTCCTCCGCGACGCCCCGGTATGGCACGGCGTGGCGAGGTGGGCCAACGGCGGGCCGGGGTGGTAGTCGTGCCGGCGGAGCGGTCATGCACTCGATCGACGCGGCGTGGGCGCGCGCGCAGGTGGATCCTGAGGGCGCCCTGGTCGGCTTGTGGCTGGCCCTTCGTGACGACGCGGCGCTGCTGCAGCGCGCGTCCAAGGCCCTGTTCGAGAGCGTCGGGCGGGCGGCCGCGCTCCACGACGCGCTCGCGGGGCGGGCCGTCGACGCGCCGCGACCCGGCGACGAGCTCGCGCTGCTGCGCGCCCTCGATCGGTTCGTATTCGTCGAGCAGACCGATCGCAGGTGGGTCTCGGTCGAGGGGTGCTGGCTGATCCGCCGGCCCGTCCCGCGCGCGTCGCCGCAAGACAAACAAGGCGACCACCTGCCGGCGTCGCACCCCCACCACGCCGTGATCCCGCATCACATCGACGGCGTCGCCGTGACCGTCCGGTCCGCCAACGTGGGCCTGCCGGCCGGCGCCCGCGTGCTGGCGGCGGGCTTCGACGACGGGGTCGACCCGGTGTCGGCGTCGGCGGCTCCGTTTTGGGCGACGGGCCTCTCGGACCCTGCGCGCCGGCTCGTGAGCGCGCGCCGCTTGTTGGCGACCCTCCCGAGCGCGCCCGTCGACGTGCTCGTCCTGCCGGAGCTGACGCTCCTCCCGGAGCAAGCGGCCGCGCTACGCGACGACCTCGCGGCCGCGCCGCCCCAGCTCACCGTGCTCGGCAGCTTTCACGAGGCGCACGGGGCGCGTCGGGTCAACCGCGCCGTGGTGCTCGACGCCGGGCTCGATCCCGTCGCGGTGCACGACAAGCTCATCCGCATCGACACCGACGGGGTGTTCGAGGGGATCGACGGCGGGGATCGGCTCACGGTGCTGGTCACCCCGCACGGCCTCGTCGTGATGGTGATCTGCCGCGACTTCTTGGACGACGGCGCGCACGACCTGTGGCGCCTGCTCGCGCCCGACCTGGTGCTGGTCCCGTCGATGGGGCACGCCGAGACGGTCTCCGCGCACGAGCGGCGCGCGAAGATGCTCGGTCGTTACGCCGGGACGCAGGTCGTCGTCGCGGGGCAGCCGCCGCCGGGCGGCGAGGGGTGGCTGGCGGGCGGCGCGGTGCTCCCGAACGGCACGTCGACGCTTCGTGCGGGGGATCGGGCGCACATTCTGCGTGACACCCTGGCGCGCTGAGACTACGGTCGCTCCACACCTCGTGGACACTCATGGATCTCACGCTCCAGAGCCCGGCGCTCGCGCTGCGGGACCTCTCGCTCGAACAGCTTCGTTTGTTGGCGTACAACCACGATGAGTGGACGAGCGCCGACGCGGCCGGCTTTGACGAGCACCTGAGCGCCCGGGTGCTCGACGTGCTGCGTGAGGCGGACGCGGACGCGCTGTCGGCGGCGGCGCAGCAGCTCCTCATGGTGGTGCGGCCGAGCGCGCGTCCGGCGCTCGACGCGTTGGACCGACCGTATGCGGCGCGTTGGCGCGCGTTCGCGGACCTCGTGGCCGCCCGCGCCGCTCAGCTGCGCGCCGCGGCGCCGGACGTGGTGCGCCAGCGGAAGCACGCGCAGGCGGTGCTCGACGCGCTCGAGGGCGGCGCGGTGAAGCAGGTGGTGTTGGCCAAGGCGGTCGGGCTGGATCCGTCCGCGCTGAGCCGGCTGCTCGCGGTGATGGAGGACGGCGGGCTCGTGCAGCGCACCCAGCGCGGCAACGAGAAGCTGGTGTCGGCGGTCGACGCACCGAAGCGCGCGCGCCCTGGGATCAAGGCGGCGCCGCCGGTCGCGTTCGTGGCGTACGCGGCCGGGCGTCGTGGCTCGAAGCGGCAACTGCTCGCGTCCGCGGCCTCGACTTCGGCGGAAGAAGCTGCGTCCCCCTTGGTCGGTGCTGGCTCGAAGGACCGTTGATGGACACGAGCTCCGACACCACGCGCCTGCGATCGGTCCGGTGGGGCGCGAAGGGGTGGTCGCCGGCGGGGGGGCCTTCTGGGGTGGGCGCGGGGCCGTCGTCGCTGCGTATCGTCACGCTCAACACGTGGTTCGACCTGCAGGATCGTCCGGCGCGCCTCGCGGCCCAGCTCGCGACGTTCGAGGCGTTGGCCCCCGACGTGATCGCGCTCCAGGAGGTCACTGCGGATCTGGTGCGGCTGTTGGCCCGTTCGCCTTGGGTGCAGGCGCACTATGCGTTGCCCGAGGCGGTCGGGCCGCTGCTCGGCGACCACGGGTACGGCGTGTTGCTGTTGGTTCGACCGGCCGTCGCCGGGTTCCACTACACGCCGCTGCCCAGCGAGATGGGGCGCGGGGTGCTCGTCGCGGACCTCGGCGGGGGCGTAGCCGTCGGCACGGTGCACCTCGAGAGCATGCCAGAGGGGGCGCCGCGCCGGGTCCCGCAGCTTCGGCTGTGTCAGCGGGCGTTGGCGGGCGCGCGCACGGCCGTGCTGGTCGGGGACTTCAACTTCTGCCATAGCTACCCGGAGGAGGCGGCGATCGCCCCGCCGTGGACGGACGTGTGGCCGCTGCGGCACGGGGACGACCCCGGGTGGACCTGCGACTCGGTCAACAACACGATGCGGGCGCGGCCCGGAAAGCCGTCGAAGCAGCGTCGTTACGACCGGATGATCCTCCGCGATGAGGGTCATGCGTGGCGGGTCGGCGACGTCGCGCGGGTCGGGGTCGCGCCGATCGCGCCCGGGGTGTGGATGTCGGATCACTTCGGGTTGGTTGCTGATTTTCGGCGCGAGGGGCATTAGCGGTGGCGTTCGTCCTGGTGGTCGTGCTGGTCGTGGTCTTCGTGGTGCTGGCGCCCCGGTGGAACGAGGTGTTCTGCTTGTCGTGGCGTGACGGGCGCGCGCTGGTGGTGCGCGGCGTGGTGCCGATCCGCGTGCGCCAGGACCTGGTCGACGTGCTCGAGCGCAGCGGGGTGGTGCGGGCGACGTTGCGCGGGGTGCGGTCGGGGGGCGGGGTGCGCCTCGAGTGCTCCGGCGTAGACGACGGGACGGCGCAGCGGCTGCGCAACACGTTCGGGACGCACAGCAGCGCGGGGTTCACGGGCGCTCCGGAGGGCGGGCGCAACTTGGGGCAGCTGCTCGGCTGGGTGTGGTTGTCCTGGTTGCTCTCCCGCTAGGGTCCGGAGCCGAGGGGTCGGTCGCTCACGGGCGGACGTGTTCGACTTCGCTGCGGCTACACCCTGCGGGATCGCCGCGCCCGAATCTGAGCCTGCCCCGGTGCCAGGTCGATCACATTCGGCCTCCAGCGCTGGCGCGCTGAGACCGGGCGTTGCTCGCCCGAGTACGCCCACCCCTCCCAAAGGGGTCAGGTCGATCACTTTTGAAAACCGCCCCCGAGGCCCCGAGACCCGGCGTTGCTACGTCCTCCGACGGCTCTGATCAAAAGTGATCGACCTGACCCCTGATCCGGGCGGTCGCCGATGCGCCGGCTACACCCTGCGGGATCGCCGCGCCCGAATCTGAGCGTGCCCCGGTGCCAGGTCGATCACATTCGGCCTCCGGCGGCGTCGCGCTGATACCGGGCGTTGCTCGCCCGAGTACGCCCACCCCTCCCAAAGGGGTCAGGTCGATCACTTTTGAAAACCGCCCCCGACGCCTCGAGACCCGGCGTTGCAACGTCATCCGACGGCTCTGATCAAAAGTGATCGACCTGACCCCTGGTTCGGGGCGGTCGCTGGAGCGCAGCCTCCCTACTGCCACTTCGCGCGTTTAGAGTCTGAGCCTCGCGGCGACGGTCACGTTCGGCTCGGCGACTACCCGCCGTCGACGACGACCCCGAGGCTCTCGACGTCCCCGCGGCTCACCGCCGCCACCGCCCACCGCCCGCTGCCCAACACCACCGACGCCGACACCCCGGGCACGATCCGGTCCAGCCGCCACCCGTCGCTGTCCTCCGCGTACACCGTGAACCCACGGATCGTCGGGTCGTCGTGCGTGATCGTCCACGATCCGCCGTCCGCGGCAACCCGCGGGATCGGCACGACCACCCCCGCGACCCCAGGCACCGGCGGCGGCAACGCCGGCGCCGCGTAGGTCGCCGCGAACGTCGCCTGCACCCCCGACAGATCGTCGAGCAGCGCGCTTGTATTGTAGTGGATGTTGCCAAGCGATCCCGCCGACGCGTACGCGCGGGACACCGCGACCTGCGCCTCGATCTCGCCGATGGTCCACGCGCTGCTGCTCCCGAGCTGGTACAGCGCGTTGCCGGCGAAGATGTGGCGATCTCCCGTCAACTGGTCCGACCACCACGCGAGCAGCGGCTCGTACGCCTGGGCCGTCTGCGTCGTCGGCCAGTAGAGCTGCGGCGCCAGGTAGTCGACGTCGCCGGCGTCGAGCCAGTGGAGCGGATCCGAGTACAATTCCGCGTATTGGTCGAGCCCGGTGATGCCCGCCGGCTGGCCCGGTCGGTAGATCCCGAACGGCGCGATCCCGAACCGAACCTCCGGATCCGCGGCGCGCACCGCCGCCGCCAGCTCGGCGACGAGCTGGTTGACGTTGTCGCGCCGCCAATCGTCCCGCGACAACCCGCCGCCGCCCGCCACGTACGCGTTCCAGGTGGTGGTGTCCAGGAAGTCGGTGCCGTCGGGGTACGGGTAGAAGTAGTCGTCGAGGTGCACGCCGTCGACGCCGTGGTTCGCCGCGAGGTCCGCCGCGACCTCCACGCACCGCTGCCGAACCTCCGCCGCGCCCGGGTCCATCCACAAGTAGCCTGCATACGTGTGTGCGTGTTGCGGCCACACCGCCGCCATGTGCGGTGAGACGACCGGGTCGCCGGACGACACCGCGGCGCGGTACGGGTTGAGCCACGCGTGCACCTCGAGCCCGCGCGCGTGCGCGATCTCGAGCAGGTACGCCAGCGGGTCGTAGCCGGGGTCGGCGCCCTGACTGCCGGTGAGCCACCGGCTCCACGGCTCGATCGACGAGGCGTACAGCGCGTCCCCCTCCGGTCGGACCTGGAAGAACAGCGCGTTCAACCCCGATCGCGCCGCGACGTCGACGATGACGTCGAGCTCCGCCTTGCTGGCGTCCGCGGTCAGCCCGGTGCGCGACGGGAAGTCGATGTTCCAGACCGTCGCGATCCACAAGCCGCGGAGCTCGCGGGCGTGCGCCACCGTGACCGTCTCGACTTCGGTCGTACCGTGACTATCGGCGGTGTCGGCCGCAGTGTCGCGAGGCGGCCGGGTGGGGCCGGTCGGCTCGGTGGGATCGGTGCCGGGGCCGCGCAGCGTGCCGCGCGCCTCGACGGTGACACATGAGAACAGGGCGAGGACGGTCAGCATCGGCGACGCGTAACCTGCGTCGGGGGGGCTCGACTTGCCGGCGGCGGCAGCGTGTCCACGATGGGGCATCGGCCATCGTGGCCTCCCAACTGCATCCAGGCGCGCCGCGCCTTGGCTCGAGGTGCCTCATGCCTCAAGACCTGTATCAGACCCTCGGCGTCGATCGGACCGCGACGCCCGACGCGATCAAGAAGGCGTACCGACGCCTCGCGAAGGACCTGCACCCAGACCGCAACCCCGGTGACGACGCGTCGCAAGAGCGGTTCAAGAAGGTCGGCGCCGCGTATGACGTGTTGTCCGACGCCGAGCGCCGCAAGCTGTACGACGAGTTCGGCGATGAGTCGCTGCGGGTCGGCTTCGACGAGCAGCAAGCGCGGGCGGCGCGCGCCTGGCAGGGCCGGGGCGGCCCTCGCTTCGGCGGGGGCTTCGGTGGGTTCGGCGACGGCGGGTTCGTCGACTTGTCCGAGCTGTTCGGCGCCGGCGGGGGCTTCGGCGGCGGCCGGGGTGGACCGGTCCGCGGGCCCGACGTCTCCGCGGAGCTCGAGCTGCCGTTCCTGGACGCCGCCCGCGGCGGCATCCACACCCTGTCGCTCGGATCGGGGCCCGTCCGCGTGCGCATCCCCGCGGGCACCGAAGACGGCGACCGCGTGCGCATCCCCGGGCACGGCGGCCCCGGTCGCGGCGCCCCCGGCGACCTGATCGTCACGGTTCGGGTCCGCCCGGACGCGCGCTTCCGGGCCGAAGGGCGCGACCTCGTCGTGCCGCTCGTCGTGACCGTGCCCGAGGCCATCCTGGGCGCCAAGGTGCCCGTCGAGACCCTGGACGGCGCCGTCGTCGTCACCGTGCCGCCGGGCAGCTCGTCCGGCCGTCGCATGCGGCTCGCGGGCCGCGGGATGCCAGGGAGGAAGGGCCTCCCCGCTGGCGACCTCTACGTCGAGATCCGCATCGTGTTGCCGGAGATCCCCGTCGGGGACGACCGAGCCGCCCGCGCGGCCGAGCTGCTCGCGGGCTTGTACCGCGGCGATCCAAGGGAGACCTGATGTACCCCAGCCGATACGGGCGCACCGTGCACCCCGAGCGCGTCGACGTCGAGGCGATCGTGCGCGCCGCCGAGGACCTCCGGCAGCGCGCGATCGCGCTGGAGCAAGCCCTGGCACGCGCGGAGCGCTCCATCGAGGCGCAGCGGGGCGAGATCGCCGACCTGCGACGCGCCTACGAGGCCGCCGTCGCCTCCCGCGACGCCGCCGTAGCCGCCAGGGACGCCGCGATCACCGAGCGCGACGCCGCCCGTCGCGCGTCGGCCGACGACGAGGTGCGCCCGCGCGACGACCGCCTGGAGCGGCTCGCCGCCGATCTCGCGAACGTGCGCCGCCACACCGACGAGCGCGTCACCCGCGCCCGCGCCTCCGAGCGCGCGCACGTCATCGCCGCGGTGTTCGACACCTACGATCTCGTGCACGCCGCGTTCGACAGCAACCCGGACCGCGCGAGCGAGTGGGCGCGCGGCCACCGCGCCATCCTCGACCAGCTCGAGT
>CAIUDO010000396.1 GCA_903897935.1 uncultured Pseudomonadota bacterium | reverse complement strand
GCGCCGCCGATGCCGTGCGGGCTGATGACCAACGACGCGCCGGCGCGGCGGGCCTTGTTCGCCGCTTCGTCGGACTCGACGCGGGTGATGATGCGCAGCGCCGGGCTGAGCTGGTGCGCGGACAGGGTGACGAACACGTTGACGGCGTTCGAGGACGTCGCGACGGCGAGGCCGATCGCGCGGTCGACCCCGGCGAGGCGCAGCACGTCGTCCTCCGACGCGTCGCCGAGCAGCGCGACGTGGCCGTCTTCGTCGGCTTTCGCGAGGCGGGCGGGGTCCGACTCGATGACGACGACGTCGTAGCCGCTGTGCCGCAGCTCCGCCGCGACCTCCATGCCCAGCCGGCCGTACCCGGCGACGATGAAGTGGTCGGTCATGGCCTTCATGAGCCGCTCCCTGCGACGTTGATGGATCAACCTGCCGAAGTCACCCTCGATCACGAACTGGGTGAGCTGGGTCAGCGTGTAGGACGCCGCGGACAGCCCGCCGATGATCAGCGCCAGGGTGAACCACCGCCCGGGGTCGGAGAGCGGGTGGATCTCGCCGTACCCGATCGTGGTGAGGGTGATCACCACCATCCAAAACGCGTCGAGGAACCGCCAATCCTCGAGCACCATGTACCCGAGCGTGCCGGTCACCAGCGTGAACAGCAGGAGCAACACACCGAGGCGAAAGCGGCGCGACGGCAGCGGGGCTCCAGTCGTTGCGGGTAGGCCGGCCGGCCCCTTATAGGGCCCAGCCGTCATCCCTGGGGACCCCTTGGTCAATGCGCAGTATGAACGCCTGTTGGTACAGGCGGTGGTGTCAGAGTGGAACCACGCCAACTGGTCCTACTTCCGGGAGGCGATGCGGATGCCGATCCTCGCGTTCGACGACGCGCAGGGCCGGCTCGGGAGCTGGCAGCGGGCCACCCGGCGGCTCACCCTCGCGCGGGACTTCGTCCTCAACGCGCCCTGGGTCGAGGTCGTCGACGTGCTGTACCACGAGATGGCCCACCAGTACGTCGACGAGGTGCTGCGCGTCACCGACGAGACGCCGCACGGCGCGGCGTTCCAGCGGGTGTGCCGCCAGATCGGGCTCGTGCGCGCCGACGCCCCCGCCGACGCCGCGGTGCTCGACAAGGTGCGCAAGCTGTTCGCGCTCGCCGGCAGCGCGAACCAGAACGAAGCCGAGACGGCCGCGCGCGCGGCCCAGCGGCTGCTGCTCAAGCACAACCTCGAGAACAAGGGGATGATCCAGCCCGACGGGTACACGTCGCGGGTGTTGTGGGTGCCGCGGGCGCGGCACGCGGCGTGGGAGAAGCTCCTGATCGGCCTCGTGTCCGAGCACTTCTTCGTATCGGTCGTGGTCGCACGCATCGTCGACCGGAACCGGGTCGTCATGACCGACGGCGGCCCCGAGCTGCGCTGGTTGCAGGCGTTCGAGGCGCACGGCACCCCGGCGAACCTCGAGATCGCGGACTACGTGGTCAACTTCGTCGCGGCGACCGCCGAGCGGCTGTGGGCGCAGCACAAGCGCGATCGTGGCGTCACGGCGGACCGGGACCGGCAGCGGTTCTTGTCGGGGGTGATGGTCGGCTTCCGCGCCAAGCTCAAGGAGGGCCGGGCGGCGAACGCGAAGGAGGGCCTCGTGTGGGTGCGTGACGGCGGCCTCGACGACTTCGTCGCGCGCCGGTTCCCGAAGCTGCAGTCGGGCGGCAAGGTGCGGCTGTCCGGCGGCGACGCGTACCGCAGCGGGCAAGAGGCCGGGCGGACGATCGTGCTGCAGAAGCCGATCACGTCGGGGCCGAGCGGGTCCACGCGGCTGATCGAGTAGCTACACGGCGCCGGACCTCGGGCTATGCGGCCGCATGAGCCGACGGGACGAAGGCAAAGCGGACACCCGTGACCGGGTCGCGCGCGCCGCGCGGGCGCTGTTCGAGGCGCGCGGCTTCGCCGGCACGACGGTGCGGATGATCGCGGACGCCGCTGGGGTCGGCACGGGCACGGTGCTGTTCCACTTCGGCTCGAAGGTCGACCTGCTGGTCCTGTGCTGGGCCGAGGAGATCGAAGCGGCGATCGTCGGGCAGCTCGCGACGATGCCGATGGGCCCGGTAGAGGCGCAGATCGCCCACATCTTTCGAGGGTTCTACGCCGTCTACGGGGCGCGTCCGGACCTCGCGCGCGTGTATGTGCAGCAGCTGCTCGTGACGCCTGCCGACCGCGCCGGCCCCTACGATGCCGTCACCGCCGCGTTCATCGCGCAGCTCGCGGGCCTGGTGGCGACGGCGCCGCTGCGCCCGGAGGCCGACCCCGCGGTGCTCGCGCGCGCGGTGTTCGGCTTGTACGTCCTGGATCTCGCCACGTACCTGCGCGATCCCGTCCCTCCCGACGAGGCCGCGGCGCGCCTCGAGCGCGAGGTGGCGGCGCTGCTCCGCCCGTGCGTGGTCGGCGCCCCCGAGTCCGAAACGGTTACCGCCACGTCGTTGGGGGTCGCGTGATCCTGGACGTATGTGTCGATGCTTGCCCGTACTCCGACGTCGCGACGGCGGTCGCGGCGGCCTCCGACGGCGACGTCGTGCGGCTGCACCCGGGCACCTGGGTCGGCAACCTGACCCTGGATCGCGCGATCGTCCTGGAAGGCGCGCTCGGCGCGGACGTCACCCACGTCGTGGCCGGCGGCAGCGGGCCCACGATCACGGTCCGTGCGGACGGCGTCACGATTCGGCACCTGCAGATCACGCCGATCTCCGGCCACGCCGTGCGGGTCGCGGGCGCCGTCGGGGTCACCCTCGACCACGTCCGCGTGGAGGACGTGGCGCTCCCGACCGGCCTGCTCGCGGGGTTCATCCGCGTCCATCAGGGGTCGGACGTCACGATGATCGAGCCGGAGCTCCGGCGCACGGTGGGGGTCGAAGGCGTCGAGGTCGACGACCGCTCCACGCTGACGGTGCAGGGCGGGGTGTTCGAAGGCGGAGACGGCCCGATCGCCGGGGCGCTCGTCGCGCACGGCGGGTCCAGCGTCACCGCGTACGGCACGCGGTTCGTCGATCAGGTCGGGCTCACCGGCGGCGCGGTCGCCGTGCTCGAAGGGTCCGCCTTCGTATGCGCCGGCTGCGAATTCGACGGCGGGTCGGCGCCGCTCGGCGGCCTGGTCCACGTCGACTCCGGCGGCGTGCTGGTCGACGACGGGTCGACGTGGTCCGACGGGTCGGCCGAGCGTGGCGGGCTGCTCTACGTCGGCGACGGTCAAGCCGACCTCACCGCGTCCACCCTCGAGCGGGGCGCCGCGGACGAGGGGGGCGCCGTGTACCTCGGCGACGTCGGGGGCGTGTTCGCGCTCGACGGGGCGACGATCGCGGAGAGCGACGCCTCGGCCTCGGGGGGCGGCGTGTACGTCGCGGCCGGCGCGTGGTCGTTCGTGTCCGCTGTGTTCGTCGACAACCACGCGGGGTCGAGCGGCGGCGGCGCGTGGGTGGGCGGCGGCGCCGTCGACGGGGTCGACGCCGTGTGGGAGCGCAACGAAGCGGGCGCCGACGGCGGCGCCCTCGCGGTGGTGGGGGGAACCCTCACCGCGCGTCGGCTCCTGATGTGTGAGAACACGGCCGCGCGAGGCGGCGGCCTGTACCGCGACGGCGACGGCGGGGACGTGTGGTCGGAGGTCGCGCTCGTCCGCAACGCTGCTTCCGACGGGGCCGGCGCCTACGACGCGCGGGGGGACCTCGCCGTCACCCACCTGTCGTTGCTGGAGAGCAGCGGCGGCGCAGGGCTGGTGTCGGCGCACCCCACGCTCGTCGACGCCGTTGTGGCGTACCACTACGACGAGGCCGCCGTCGTCGCGGACTCCGCGACCTTCGCGTCGGTGGCGTGGTTCGGCAACGCCGCCGGCGACGTCCGGGGCCCGGCGCCGCCGGTCGACGGCGTCGGCGGCGCCTTCGTCGGGCGGGACCCTCGGCTCGCCGCCGCCCCGGGGGGCGCGTGTGGGTGGGCCGCGATCACCCCGCTGCCCGGCAGCCCGCTGGTGGACGCCGGGCAGGCCGGGTCGGACCTCAACGGCAGCCCGTCCGATCGCGGCGCCGTCACGGGGCTTGCCCCCGACGATCTCGACGCAGACGGGGTGATCGCCGCCCTCGACTGCGACGACGCCGACGCAAGCGTCGCGCCGGGGCGCGCCGAGACGTGCGACGGCCGCGACGAAGACTGCGATGGGGCCGTCGATGAGGGCGCGCCTGCGCCGGCGGGCTTCCTGGACGACGACGGCGACGGCGTCGGGGGTGCCGCCGCCGGCTGTCCGCCCGCGGGCGTCGTCGTCGTGGCGTCCGGCGACTGTGACGACACGGATCCTACGGTCGCCCCCGGGCGCGCCGAGACCTGCGACGGCCGTGACGAAGACTGCGACGGGTTGGTCGACGACGTGGCCGGCCTGACGCCGCTCCCCGCCGGGGCGTCCGGCTACGGCGCCGACCTCGACGGCGACGGGTTCGCGGCCGAGTCCACCGTCGACGCGTGCGCGCCCCCGCTCGGCGTGTGGCCCAGCGGGGACTGCGACGACGCCGACCCGGATCGGGCGCCTGGGCGGGCCGAGGTGTGCGACGGCGTGGACCAGGACTGCGACGGCCTCACCGACGACGACGCCGCGGACGCGGTCGAGTGGTGGCTCGACGGCGACGGCGACGGCTTCGGCGCCGAGGTGGTGCGCGCGTGCGCGGATCCGGGTGGCACCGCGCCGGTCGGCGGGGACTGCGACGACGCCGACCCCGCCGCGTGGCCGGGCGCCGCCGAGGTCGCCGGTGACGGCGTGGATCAGGACTGCGACGGCGCCGACACGCCCGGCCCGCCCGACACCGAGCCGCCCGACACCGAGCCGCCCGACACCGAGCCCCCCGACACCGAGCCCCCCGACACCGGGCTCCGGGAGTCGGCGGCGCCCCAGGACTCCGCGGACTCCGGCTCCGGGCCCGACTCGGAGCCCGACCCGGTCGACGAGACGGCGACGGTGGCCGGCGACGAGGGCGAGCCCGAGCGTAAGGGCTGCGCGACCACCGGCCTTCCGGCGGGCGGGCTGTGGGGGGTCGCGCTGGTCGTCGCGGCGGGGCGGCTTCAGCGGCGGCGCACCCGCAGCGGGACCCCGTGACGCACGCCCATCGTCGCGTTCCTCCGCGCCGGCTGCTCCTCGCGTAGGCTCGTGACGTCGAACGCGCGCAGGATCGCCCCGACCACGACCCGCCCCTCGACCGACGAGAAGTGCGCCCCCAAACAACGTCGCACGCCGCCACCGAACGGCAGGTACTCGTGCGGACCGAACGTGTGGCCGAGGAAGCGCTCGGGCCGGAACACCGACGGGTCCGGGTAGAGGTCTGGACGCGTGTGCACCATCGCGGCGACGAACGCGAGGTTGGTGCCCGTCGGCAGGAGGTGGGGGCCGACCTGGAGGTCCGCCGTCGTCATGCGCAGCATGTCCGGCACGATCGGCGTCATCCGCAGCGCCTCGCTCCACGCGGCGTCGAGGTACGGCGCCCGCACCAACGCCTCGGCGGACCCGTCGCCGCCGTCGATCTCGGCCCGCACCGCCGCCATCGCCTCGGGGGTGCGGGCGAGGTGGTACAGCAGCCACGCCATCGCGATCTGCGTCGTCTCGTGGCCGGCGAACAGCAGCGTGACGAGCTCGTCGCGGATCTCCTCGTCCGCCATCGGTGACGCGTCTTCGTGCTTGGCGTCGAGCAGGAGCGACAGCACGTCGTCGCCGCGCTGGCCGGTGGCGCGTCGACGCCGGATCTCGGCGTAGATCGACGCGTCCAGGCGGTCGCGCCGCGCGAGGAACCGGGGCCACGGGCCGATCGGCAAGCGCTGCATCGCCGGAAAGAACAAGAACGACGGGTCGATCGCGGCCACCATCTCCCGAACCTCGTGGGTCCAGCGGGTGACCTCGGCGGGGTCGAGGATGCCGAACACGGCGCGCACGATGATCTCCAGCGAGATCGACAACAGCTCGTCGGCGGACCGGATCGTGCCGTCGTCGGGCCAGCGGGCGAGGTGGGTGCGCGCGACGTCGAGGAACACGTCGCCGAACACGCGGGCGCGGCCGCGCGCGAACGGCGGCGACAACAAGCGGCGCTGCTCGCGGTGCGCGGAGCCCGCCAACATGAGCACGCTGTGGCGACCGAGCAGCGGCGCGAACGCCTCGGGCCGGAACGGCCGCACCTGCGTGGTGTCTGCCTTGAAGATCTCGGCGACCAACGCCGGGTCGCCGGTGCAGAAGATGCGCCCGTTGAACGTCTCGAGCCAGAACGTGTCGCCGTACCGGGCGCGCGCGCGCTCCCAGTACGCGAACGGGTCGCGCAGGATCTGCCAGCTCGTCCACACCCGGGAGCCGCTCGGGGCTGGAACTTGGACCACCATCGGGACCTTCCTTGAACGCGTTCACTCATTGAACGCGTTCAAGACATAACGAACGGGCCGTCGCGTGGCCTGCCACCCACGGTTGCGCGTCGCGTAGCGGGGGGCGGGCGCGGCGGGTACGTCCGGCCCATGGCGATCGACAAGCGCACGTTGTACTGGGAGCGCGGCCGAGATCTCGTCGAGCGGGCGCGCATGCTGTTCATGGACCCGGCGTCGGCGGCTACGTTTCGCGCGACGATCCGCCAGCGCGCCTTCGCGACGATCGAAGCGGAGCGGCGGTGGGGCGCCGCGGTCGTGTCGGGCGGCGGGTCGTCGGTGCGGTCGACCGCGGCGTGCCGGGACATCCTGGTCGAGGTCGTGCAGCGGGTAGGCGCGCGCTCGATGCTCGACGTGCCGTGCGGGGACTTCGGGTGGATGCCCCTCGTGCTCGAGCGCTTGCCCGACGTCGCGTACGTAGGCGGCGACATCGTCGGGTCGCTCATTCGGAGCCACGAAGCGCGCTACCCGCAGCACCGCTTCCACCACCTCGACTTCGTGTCGGACCCGCTCCCGGTGTGCGACCTCATCTTTTGCCGCGACGCGCTGCAGCACCTCCCGGTCGCCGACATCAAGCAGGCGCTGGCGAACTTCTCGGGCAGCGGGGCCTCGTGGCTGTTGGCGTCGACGCACCTGCGCCGCGCCGGGTGGCGCAACCACCGGGAGTGCCGGGTCGGGCAGTGCCGCGACCGCAACCTGATGCTGCCGCCGTTCGATCTGCCCGATCCGGTCGTGGTGTTCGCGGAGCGCGACGCCACCCACAAGTTCCTCGGTCTGTGGAGGCTGCCGTTCGCGCCGCGGTGACGGCCGCGGTGGTTCGGCGCCGCTACTACGTCGGTCGGACCTTCGTCGTCGAGCACGCGCCCGCCAGCGGTCGCGCCGCGCGCGTGGTCGTGCTGCTCCCGCCGCTCGGCTACGAGGACACCTGCGCGTACCGTCCGCTGCGGGTGCTCGCGGATCACCTCGCCGCGGTGGGCCACCTCGTCGTGCGCCTGGACTGGCCGGGCCTCGGAGACAGCGCCGGTGACGCGCTCGACGGCGACCTGCACGAGCAACGCCTCGACGCCGCGCGGGCCGTAGCCGCGGCGGTCCGCGCGCGCGGACCCGCACGGGTGGTCGGGTTCGGGGTGCGCGCGGGCGCGCTGCTCGCGCTGGCGTCCGGCGCGTTCGACGACCTGATCCTGTGGGGCGCGCCGGCGAGCGGTCGCCGGTATGTCCGGGAGGAGCAGGCGTTCGCGAGCCTCGCCGCCGAATCGGCGCCGGGCGCGCCGCCGCCGCCGGGCGGAGTCGAAGCGGGTGGGTTCGTGCACGGGCCGGCGGTGGTGGCGGCGCTCGAGCAGCTCGACGCCGCGGCGTTGGTGGCGGCCGCTGGCGCGGTCGGGCGCGCGCTGCTGC
>CAIUDO010000395.1 GCA_903897935.1 uncultured Pseudomonadota bacterium | reverse complement strand
GCGCGCGCGCCAGCATCCGCGGCGTCACCGGCCGCGCGCGCGCTGGGCCCTGAGCTCGAGACCGCGGACGGGCTCCCGCTGCCCGAGCTGCCGAGCGGGCCGCCGCCTCGCCCGCTCACCACCGCGGACGGCCTCCCGTTGCCGGCGTGGCCCGTGCGGCCGTCGCGGCGCCGGGTGTGGGTGTTGGTCGGCGGCGCTGTGCTCGCGGGCGCGAGCGCGGGGGTCGTCGTCGGACTCGGGCCCGCGCTCGACCCCTGAGCGTGCTCCTTACGGGCACAACGAGGCTTTGCAGTCCATCCGGATGCTGCCGTCGGCCTCGACGTCGAAGAGGACCGTAGACGTCTCGTACGTGCCGGTGCCGACGCACTGGGACACCCAAGCGGTGTAGCCCTTCCCGGCGTTCACGACGGGGCCCGCCGGCGTGTACCCTTGGTAGCTCGCTTCTTCGAAGCCCAGCGGCCACTGGCCCCACCGGACCGGCGATTGCATGCCGTTGACGCACTCAGGTGGGTCTCCGGCGGCGACCAGCTCCAGCACGGGCGACCCGCCTTCGTCGTAGATCCCGAGCTGCTCCTGCTCCTCGCCGGTCCACTCGAACACGGGGACACCCAGCTTGCCCGAGACGATCAGGCCAGCGGCGTTCGGCGGTGGCTCCGGCCGACAGGCCACAGATCCGACGACGAGCATCACCAGGGCTTCGCGCATCACCACCTCCGCGGCGCCCGCGTAACGCACCACCCGGCCCGCGTTCAGCCACCGCCGGTCCCGTGCGCGCCGTGTCTCTGGGGGCCGCTGCCGCTGCTCTGCATGGTTGCTTATGACCCTGCAACCCCGGCTCGTCGCCCAAGTCCGAGCGCACCCGCGCCTTCAGGTCCCGCGATGGCGTCGGAGATTTGTCGGCGCCGTGACGAATGCGGCGCGGAGGTGCCTGTTGACGTGCTAGCATGAGGGCCTTGGGAGGTCCCCGTGTCGCTCACGCTCCTCGCGCTCCTCGTTGCCTGCTCCAGCGGTAAGCTCGGCGATACGAGCTCTGTCACGACCACGGAGCCGGATCCGGCCACTGACGCGGACACCGACACCGACACCGACACCGACACCGACACGGACACCGACGCCGAGCCGGTGGACGACGACGGGGACGGCTCGTGGACGCCCGATGACTGCGACGATGAGGACCCGGGCACGTTCCCAGGCGCCGATGAGTCGTTCGACGGCGCGGACAACGACTGTGATGGATGGATCGACGAGGTCGAGGTGTGTCGCGACGGCACGGGCGCCTACACCGAGATCCAAGAGGCGATCGACTCCGTGCCGGATGGCGCGACGATCCTGATCTGCGCTGGGCGCTACGTCGAGCAGCTCGAGGTCGTCGGGCGCGAGCTCACGTTGGTCGGCCTCGGGGGCGTCGACGACACCATCGTCAGCGGCTCCGATAGCGGGCGCGCGCTGCGGGTCGCCGGGGCGTCGTCGTTGGTCGTTCGGGACCTGTGGTTCACCGAGGGCCTCTCGGACGGCAACGGCGGCGTCATCGTGTGCGAGGCGTCGTCGCTCGAGATGAACGGATCGCGCGCCAGCGGCGGCGTCGCGGAGAACGGCGGTGTGTTCGCGTCCACGCGGTGCACGCTCGATGTCCAGGGCAACGAGCTGTTTGGTGGAACCTCGGTCAGCTACGGCGGCGTGGTCTGGCTCTCGCAGGGCTCGGGCACGTTCGAGGGCAATCAGGTGCACGACGGGGTCAGCAACGAGGGCGGCGGCGTCGCGATCGACGGGGGCAGCGTCGACGTCGTCGACAACGAGATCCACACCAACACCGCGTTGACCACCGACGAGAATCTGCACGATCACGGCGGCGGCGGCGGTGGCGTGTGGACGTCGTCCGACACGGCGCTGCGAGGGAACCACATCCACCACAATCACTCGGCGTACAACGCGGGCGGCGTGTTCCTGCACGAGAACTCCGGCGACCTCGACGGCAACGTGATCGAGGACAACACCTGCGACGAAGACGGCGCCGGCGTGTACGCCAACCAGACCCGCGGCGACGTGCTCGCGAACACGGTCCGCAACAACGTGGCCTCCGACGACGCCGGCGGCGTGCGCATCTACCGCGGCACGCTCACCGTCGACGGCAACACGTTCGAGGGCAACGTCGCCGGGGACGACGGCGGCGGCCTCAAGCTGTCGCACCAGGTGAACAACGTCACGAACAACCTCTTCGAGAGCAACATCGCCGGAGACGCCGGCGGCGGCGCCGAGCTCGACAACGACACCACCTACCTGGCGGGCAACGAGTTCTACAGGAACGAAGCGGGTCGGGGCGGCGGGTTCCACTCGTGGGACAACGAGGGCTCGATGACGTTCGAGGACATGATCCTCGAGGAGAACGTGGCGTCCGACTGTGGTGGTGGCATCGCGATCGACAACGACACCTTCTGGGTCACGATGAAACGCATCCAGTTGGAGGACAACGTCGCCCCAGACGGCGCCGCCGTCTGCGTCTCCAAGTGGCTCGACGACGTCGACGAAGACGGGGTGCCCGAGACCTGGTACTCGAGCAAGGTGCGGATGTTCGCGGTGCTGGCCCACGAGAACGTCGCGACGGACGAAGGCGGGGCGTTCGCGTTCGAAGCGGGCACCGTGGTGCTCACGAACGTGACGATCCACGAGAATTCGGCGCCTCGCGGGAGCGCGATCGCCGTCGAGGGCGACGCCGTCGTGACCGTGCTCAATGGCCTCGTCTCCGAGAACTTCGGCGGGTCGACCGCAGTGTCGGTGGACCCCGCTACCGACGACGACCTCGCCGCGGGCACGATCAGCTTCAGCTACACGAACTTCTGGGACTCCGGCGGCTTCGACATCGCGAACCCGGTCGGCACCAGCAACAACATCTCGGTCGATCCGTCGTATGTCGACGCTGGCGCCGACGACTACCACCTGGATCGGGGAAGCGACTGCATCGACGCGGGCGACCCGTCGATCTCCGACCTGGATGGGACCCGTTCGGATCTCGGCTGGTACGGTGGCCCGGAGGCGATGCCCTAAGCGCAATGTCGCTCACTTAAGGTGATTACAGCGAGCGGCCGTCAGCTATCAGCCGTCAGCCGTCAGCTTCCGATGAAGCGCCGTGAGCATCTTCTTCACCTCGACGACCCTTGCGTGAAGGTCGTCGTGGGTCGCCCGGGTGAGGTACTCAAGATCCAGCGCGAGCAGGACATGGTACTCGGTCTCCGACGCAGAACCAGCCGCGATCGAGAGAAATCTCGCCAGCTCACGCTCGCCGTCTCGGCCGCATCCCTCGGCAATGTTCGTGGGGATCGAGGCGGCTGACCTTCGCAATTGTGCTGTTAGTC
>CAIUDO010000394.1 GCA_903897935.1 uncultured Pseudomonadota bacterium | reverse complement strand
GGCCCGGCGGCCCCGCAGGGTGGGAAGGGCCTGTGGACCCCCAGCGCGCCGTCCCGTCCTGCTGCTCCGGCCCAGGAGGCCGCTCCTCCTGCTCATTTGCCGATGGTGCCCCTGCACGGCGAGCCCGACGAAGGCGACGCCGCCCCCAGCGGAGCGACCACCTTCTTCAACCTGCCGCGAAAGGGCCGGGTCGAAGAGGCGCCGAAGGCCCCTCCGGTCGCTGCGCCCCCCGTCGCCGCCGCCGCGCCACCGGCGTCGCCGCCGGGGTGGGGAGCCGCGCCGGGTGGGCCGGCGCCAGGTGGGCCGCAGTGGGCGGGGCAGCCGGGGGCGCACGCGTACGGGATCCAGGGCCCCGTCGCGTCTGGGCCCGTGGCGTCGGGTCCGCACGGCGGCGTGGGGGGCCCGATCCCGCCTCCCGCGGGCGCCGTTGCTGAGAGCGGAGGTCAAGGCTGGAAGATCTTCGCGGTGCTGCTCGCGCTCTCTGGTGCGGCGTTCGGCGTGCTCGTCACCGCGATCGTCGCGATCGTGCTGCTGAACGACCCGTCCGAAGGCACCATGACGCCTGCGACCCAGACCACCAAGGAGCCCGCGGCGTCGTCGGGCGCGCCGCCCACCGCCCCGCCCCCGGTCGACACCGGGGCCAAGCCGGAGCCGAAGGCCGCGACGACCAAGGTGAAGACGTCGAGCGGATCGTCGGGCACCTCGTCGTCGGGCTCGAAGTCCAGCACGCCCGCCGCGCCCAAGCCGCCGCCAGCGCCGACCGGGCCGGCACCCGTGACGGTCCGATACAGCGGCGAGTTCAAGTTCACGGGCATCGAGGTCAATTGCGAGAACCCGTCGTACCGAGGTCGCGGCAGCTTCGTCGACGGCGTCGCGGTGGTGGCGGACGTGCCGCAAGGTCAGTGCAACCTCGTCTTCAAGGGGGGCGCGCCGACCCAGCCCGTCCCGGTCGCGGGTGGCAAGACCCTCACCTGCACCTTCGCCTCCGCGAGCGCGCCGTCCTGTTCCTAGCCGTCCGCGCGTCGCTTCGAGATCGTCGCCGCCACCAAACGTGTCGGGGTGGGTTCCATTGGCGGCCCCGCGGGTGGTAGACAAGGCGTGACGGAGGTTGGGCTCGATGAGGTGGTTCGTCGCGATCGTGTGCGCCCTGACTGGTGTGACCGCCGCTGCTCCTGCGGCGCTCGCGCAGGATCCCGTGGGCATGACCGTCGCAGCGGGGCCCGTCGCCGCGGGCTTCGGCCTCGCGTCCGACGCCGACCCCATCATGGCGGACAAGAAGAAGAAGCCGGAAGAGGGGGGTGAGGCGCCCGAGCTCACGCCCGAGGAGGAGGCCCTCGCCGAGCGCATGAAGGCGATCGACGCCGCGGCGCAAGGCGAGCTCGCGCGCGTCGTCGTCCTGAAGTGGCCCGAGAAGGACACCGACTACAAGAACGAGGCCGTGCAGCGCAACATCCGCTCCCGCATCGCCCGCCCGGACGCCACCTTCTTCCCCGAGATCGACCTCTACCAGTCCGGGCGCCGCGAGCGCCGCCAGGGGGCCGCGGATCCGTCGATCCGGCCGCTCGACCAACGCGCCGTCGTCCCCGCTTCCGCCATCCCGATGATGCAGGACGCCTCGGATCGCACCGCGGTGCTCGCGTGGAACAGCTTGTCATACCAGGACTGGTCGACCAAGGCCGACGAGCTGCGCGCCCTTCTCGACGAGGTCTGGTTCGTCGATCGGCCCGAGCTGCGTGAGCCGCTGTTCAACCTCTACATCCAGATCGGCCGTGCAGCGGACAGCCGAAACAACACGTCCCCTCCGTACTTCGCGGTGGTCGGCACCCGCGAGACGGTGAACTACTACTGGTACCTCGCGGGCGCGTTGGCGGCGCAGGAGCCCGAGCTCCTGTCGAAGGTGACCGATCAGGATCTGCACGCCTCGATCAGCTACAACAAGGAGCTGATCGACTCCGGGGCGATCGACCGCATCCCGCTGTCGTTCGAGCTCGAAGGCGCGTTCGATCCGGCCGAGTTTACGAAGGAGTACCGGGTCTTCATCAACGGGATCGAGGTCACGGTCGAAGCGAAGGACTCGATGTACCGCGTGCCGCCGGGTCGTACCGACGTGTACCTCAAGCGCGCCGACGATGGGCACTCGATGTCCGAGCGCATCGACACCGACAAGTTCGAGGACGAGGTCGTGTTCATCCGCGACATCGCCCGCAAGAAGATGGGCACCGAGTTCATCAAGCAGCTCATGCTCAACCCGAACGAGTGCATCCCCGACCTCGACGGTGACATCGTCACCTACTTGGCGATCTACGGGAAGTTGCATCCGAAGCACCAGATCTACATCGCCGTCCCGAAGGACGGCAACCCGAACCGGATCTACCTGTGGCGGTGGGACAAGGTCGCCGGGGTGCTCAAGGCCGTCTACGACGAGACCGGACACTTCCCGGTGCGCTTCGCGCTCCTGTTCGACGTCGGCACCGAATTCAGCGGGGTCGGCGTGAGCGCGAGCATCGCCGACGACGGCCAGATCGCCACGATCGACCCGAACTCCGCGAGCCCCGAGAGCGTGTTCGACTTCACGCCCACCCTGCAGCTCTCCGGCGTGCCGATCGACCTGCAGCTGCGCGGCCACCTCAACCGGTTCTTGGTGCTCGCTGGTACCCAGTGGGTGTGGGGCGCCCAGGGCAAGTGGGGCGACTTCTACCACACCAACTTCTTCCGAACGGGCGACTTCGCGACCACGTCGACGCTCGCCAACGTCGCCGGGACGACCGAGTCCACCGAGACCGAGACGGTGGACTGCGTCGCCAATCCGGACGATCCCGCGTGCCAGGAGCAAGACGGCCTGGCGGTGGCGCTCAAGCGGCGCCCGTTCTCCACGATGTGGTACGGCGGCGCGGGCGTCGTGTTCGGGCGCAACGCGAGCGTAGGCTTCGGTCCTCGGCTCTGGCTGCGCGGCGGGTACCACCAGATCCCGAACATCCTCGACTTCACCGCCCACGGCGGCATCGCCGCGCAGCCGCCGTTCTCCGAGGCCGGCGGGCGCGTGCGGCCGCTCGTCGACCTCGACGCCTACGCGGGCACCGTCATCCCGCTCAAGTACAGCGTGCTCGCCAAGGGGTTCGGGGGGCAGCGCGTCTACCCGAACTTCGGGTTCACGGCCGGTCTTGGCGTCACCTTCTGATCCCGGCGCGCTCCGCGTCGTCGGGGCGCTCGGGCCGGGGCTGCACGCGCCGTTGGTCGCCGAGGCGGCCACCGCGGCGGGCGTCGTGCGGTACGTCGTTCGGCGGCCGCTCTCCGCCGAGGTCGCCGCGGTGGCCACCCTCGGCGACGCCCGCTTGCCGGCCCTCGCCGCGCCGGCCGTGCTGCAGGGGCGGCCCGTCGTCGTCGAGCCGTTCGTGCCGGGTGTCGACCTGGACGCCGCGCTCGACGCCGGCTTGCCCCCTGCGGCGGCGGCGGCCGCGCTCGACGACGCGTTGGCTGCGCTCGTGGTCGCGGCGGCGCGCGGGGTCATGCACGGCGCGCTCGATCTGTCCGTGATCCGCCTCGGCCGGGACGGCGTCGTGCGCGTTCGTGGTTTTCGAGGCGGGGCATCGGACGCGGCGGCGATCGCGGATCTTCGCGAGGAGCTGCCAGGGCCGCCCGACCGCGCCGCCCTCGTCGCCTGGTGCGCGGGCTGGCAGGGGGGCGAGGTCCTCCACCCGACCGCGCTCGTGGGCGCCGAGGTGTCGTTGGGCGCCGCCGCCGCCCCCGCTCCGGACAGCAACGTCGTCCCCTGGCGGGTCCGCCTCGCTGGGACGGCGGCGTTCACCCTCATCATTGGCCTCGTCTCCGGGTGGTTCCTCGCGCCGCCCCCGGCGTCGACCGTCCGCGTGCCCGGCGCCGCGTGGGTCGAGGTCCGGTGCCCAGGGGAGCCGCCCCTCCGCGCGCTCGGGGACCACGCCCCGCTGCGCGCCGTCGGCGGACCGTGCGAGGTGAGGGCCGGAGATCCGCTCGCGGTCGGGGTCGTCGACGGTGGTGCGCCCCGGACCTGCACACGATCCGCCGCCGAGCTCGTCTGCCGGTGACCGAAAATGGCCGCCCCTCGTTGCCCAAGAAGGCTAAGCGACGCGTCCCGGGGGACCCATGAACTTCCTGATGCTCCTGCCAGCGGTCGCTGGTGCCACCGAAGGCCTCGCGTGGCAATGGACCGCGCACCTGCCGCTCACGTGGGCGCTGACCGCCGAGGTCCGGTTGCCGCAGGTGTGGTCGTTCAACGCCGAAGAGAACAAAGACGCCCGCATCAGCATGTTCCGCTTCGACTCGATCATCCGCTGCACCACCGCGGAGCCGGCGGGAAAGGGCAAGTACGAGCTCGGGTGTCAGGCGGTCGACGTGCGCATCGCCGCTGCCCCGTTGCAGGCCGACGTCGGCAGCTTGCCCGGCATCCTCGACGAATACGATGGGCTCCTGCTGACGCACCCGATCCGGCTGCTGGTGACGGACGACGGCAAGGTCAAGACGGTCGACATCGACGGCATCTCGCACAACGACAAGACCGTCGTGATCGAGGAGACGCTGCGGCTCATGCTGGTGCGCCAGTTCGCGCTGATCGACCTGCAGCTCCCCAAGAAGGGCGATGACGGCGGGCGAAAGTGGAAGCAGTCGCTCGGGCTCGCGTACCAGTTCCCGGACATTCACGGCACCATGGGCATCGCGACCACCGACCACGTCGTCGCGTCTACTGAGGGTTCCGTGGTCGAGATCGTGTCGCGTGGGCGCGGGTTGGTCGGCAGCGGCGAGATGATCGACGTCGGCGGCAAGGAGCAGCCGCAGCAGATGTATGACGCCGTGCTCGAGGGCACCGCGCGCTTCGACACCGCGCGCGGCCTGATGCTCGAACGGAAATACCTGGTGCGCATGGACCCGAAGTCGTCGACCGCGATGATCAACGAGTGGCAGGCGATCCCGTACGTTCAAGCGGCCAGCATGGTGCTGATCGACGTTGGACAGATGGCGGCGCCGTTGCCGCCGAACATCGAGCTGCCGGTGTCGATCGGACCGGAAGACGCGGCGAACTAACTAGAACCAATGCCGCTCACTTACGGTGATTGCAGCGAGCGGCCGTCAGCTATCAGCCGTCAGCCGTCAGCTCTCAGCTTGACAATGGCGCTATGTGACCCAACCGACCTTCACGTGAACGTTAACAACCCGGTCGACTGCCGCTAAGCGATGCATGGTTTTGACCGGTCTGACCGCTGACCGCTGACTGCTGACCGCTTGTTCTAGGACTAGAACAGGTCCGCGACGCTGTCGTAGTACTCGCCGAAGTGCACGCGGTTGATCTGCTTTCCGTTCTTGTAGAGCTCTTGAGCGATCGCCACGATCGCGTGGCGCATGGTGATCGGATCGCCCGCCGCCGCCGCCGTGATGCACGCGTTGATCGACGCGTTGATGATCGCGCCGCCCGCGATGGTGAATTGGCGAGCGAGGTACTCGATGTCGAGGTCCTTGCCCCGCGGCGCGTACTTGGGGAACGCGCGGTCCCACAGCCGGTACCGCTCGGCCGGGCTCGGCATCGGGAACTCGATCACCGCGCCGAACCGCCGGAGGAACGCCTCGTCGATGTTCTCCTGCAGGTTCGTGGTGATGATCGCGCACCCTTCGAACACCTCCAGGCGCTGCAGCAAGAAGCTGACCTCTTGGTTCGCGAAGCGATCCTGCGCTTGCTTGACCTCGCCGCGGGATCCGAACAGCGCGTCGCCTTCGTCAAACAGGATGACGCTCGATCCTCCCTCGGCCGCGTCGAAGATCTCCTTGAGGTTCTTCTCGGTCTCGCCGACCCATCGACTGATGACGCTCGACAGGTCCACCTTGAACAGGTCGAACCCGAGCGCGCCGGCGATGACCTCCGCGCACATCGTCTTCCCGGTGCCGGGCCCCCCCGAGAACAGTGCTTTGATGCCGTATCCGCGCGGTCGAATCGCGCTCGCGCCCCACTTGTGGAACACGGTCTCTTGCTGCGCGAGGTAGTTCTCGAGGTGCTTGAGCTGCTTGATGATCTTGTCAGGGAGGATGAGGTCCTCCCAACGGAATTTCGGGACGACGTGCTGCGCCAGGCCCGAGAACTCGGGGCGGGCGGCCTCACGACACGCGCTCCACAGGACCTCGATCGTGGGGGCGGCGGTGCCGGCTTCCGCCTCCGCGCGCTCGCACACCTGGGCGATCGTCGTGCCGCCGATCGAGTAGAACCGCTCGGCGATGTCGTACGACATGCTGGTGTCCCAGCCGCGCCGCCCGAGCGCGCTTGCCCACGCTTCGTCGCGCTCCTTGAGGGTCGACCGGCCGACGGGCACCGTGACGTTGGTGCGGTCGGGCCCGAGGATGTAGGCGAGCGCGCGCCGGTCTGCGCCACCCGCGACGATTGGGTAGGGGATCTCGGCGAGCGCGGTCCCGAGCGCCACCATCTTCATGCGCAGCGCGGGCTCGTCTTCGGTCTCCGGGATGTTGATGACAAACGGGATCGCGCCATCGAGGCGCAGATCCCTGACCAGCTCGTGCGGTTCGTCGAGGTACTGACGGCACCGCTCGACGTCGACGCGGACGAGGGGACGCCCGGCCGCGCGCGCGACCGCCATCGCGACGCCTTCCCGCAGGCCGTTGGTGCCGCCTACGATCGCGATGGTGACGGGGCGTGCCAGGGTGGGGCCGAGCTGATCGAGGCGTTGCTGCGCCATTGTCGGCACGAACGGCTCATGACGGGTGTCGATGCGCTTCGCGCCGTCGGACATCAGGCCGTCGCCGGCTTGCAGGAGCCACCGGGTCAGGCGTGGGGCCGGGTGCAACCGACGCGACGTGTGCGTCTCCACGCCTTCGGACGGGTACAGCAGCAGCAGTCGGTTCCGGATGAGCGGGGCGCCGGGGAGCAGCCGCGACTGTAGCGCGAGGCGCTGGCGGCGCTCGGTGCGCAGCACCCGCGTCGCGAGGTCGACCGTGAGGAACGCCTGGTTCAGGTTGTCGTTCAGGTACGCGAAGATCTTGCCGTACCCAGCGGAGATCTCGGGCGCGACGGCGCACAGGATGAGGTCCATGTCGTCGCCGTCGAGGTCGAACCCGTCGCGGAGGGCGCCGAACCGGCTCCCGGGCGCGTCGCGGTACGCGGTCGACGCCGCGATGGCCTCGTCGAGGCCGTCTGCCCCGACGACGTAGTCGATCTCCCCGTGGGCGCGCAGCAGCGCGTCGACCTCGTCGTCCGTGATGACGGAGCCCCAGAACTGGCCTTTCGCGCGCATCGCCGGGCGCGCCCGCTGCCGACGGACCGCGCGCAGCAGCAGCAGGTCGGTCCGGCGCAGGCGTCGTGCGAGATCAGAGAAGACGCTCGTAGTGCTCACGGCCCCTCGATCTAGGACAAACGGCCGGACGCGGTGCGCATCCGCGTCCGCGCTTCGCTCTCGGAGAGCGTGGTCAGCACGTCGCGCGCGAGCTCTCGGGCGAGGTCGTCTTCGGTGCGACCGGAGCCCAACAGCGCGGCCAACGCCGCCCGCGCTTCGTCTTCTGCGCCGTCTTGGCGCATCTTCTGGCCGGTCTTGCCTCCCGACGGTGCCTCGGCGGCTGCCTCGCCGTTGGCCTCGACGTCGCGCAGGATGCTCCCGAAGTCCTCACCGGACTGGGACCGATGCAGCACCATGCGCTCGATCGAACGAGCGGCCTGCTCCTCGGCGTCGGAGTGGGCGCCGGTCAGCCCGCCCGCCCCGCTCCCCTCGAGCTGATGGTGCCGCTCGTGCGCGTACAACGCTTGATCTTCGGGGCGCGACGCGTCGAAGTCTTCCGCGACGAAGATGGAGTCGTCCATGGTCATGGCGCGCGCGCCGATCGCCTTGAGGGCGCGCTGCACGGTCGGTCCGGCGAACACCTCACCGCCCCCCGGGCCGGAGCGACGGTAGATCCCACCGGATTCGGCACGGGAGAACAGGCGACGGGCCAGCGGGGAGTCATCGGCCATGGCGTACCTCCGGGGGAGACCGGTCCCGAGCATCATAGAGCCGGCGGCGGCGGCGCGCCAGCGGGCGGGTCGAGGTCGGCGGAAGTCGTGGTGGTCGATAGGCGGTCGCGCAGGAGGCTGCATGATCGCGCTGTTGCCGGATCGGGTCTGGACGGGCACCGTCGACGGCGAAGGGTGGGTGGTGCGCGTCGACGGCGACGTGATCCACTCGGTCGGGCCGCGCGCGCAGGGTGAGCCGATCCGCGCCCTGCCCGGGCAGATGATCGTCCCCGGGCTTGTCAACGCGCACTCGCACGCGTTCCAACGGGCGTTTCGCGGGCACGTCCAGTGGACCGATCGCGCCGACGACGACTTCTGGGCGTGGCGCGCCCGCATGTACGAGGTCGCCGACGCGCTCGATCCGGACGGCGTGTTCGCAGTGAGCCGCCTCGCGTTCCTCGAGATGATCGAGGGCGGCGTGACGACCGTGGGTGAGTTCCACTATGTGCACCACCAACGCGGCGGTCTGGCGTACCCGGACCCCGACCTGCTGGCGCGCCAGGTCGTCGCGGCGGCGCGCGACGTCGGGCTGCGCATCTGCTTGCTCCGTGTGGCCTACGCGCGTGGCGCCCCAGGTGTCCCGTTGTCCCGCGCCCAGCTCCGGTTCGGCGACACGTCCCCCGACGACGCGATGCGCGCAGTGGAGCGGCTGGGTGACCTCGCAGGGGCGCACGCGCGGCTCGGCTTGGCTCCGCACTCGACGCGCGCGGTGCCCTTCGATTGGCTCACGCAGTACGCGGCGTTCGACGGTCCGATCCATGTGCACGTGGCGGAGCAGCCCCGCGACGTCGCCGGTTCGGTCGCTGAGCACGGGTGCGGCCCGATCGAGGTGCTGCGGCGCGCCGGGTTGCTCGATCCGCGCTTGTGCGCGGTGCACTTGACCTGGCCGTCCGACGGCGACGCGGACCTCGTGCGCGACGCCGGGGCGTCGGTCTGTGTGTGCCCCGGCACCGAGCTCGACCTGGGCGACGGGTTCTTGCCGCTCCCGCTGCGTGACGGCGTGCGGTTGTGCGTCGGCACCGACAGCCACGCGCGCATCGACGTTTGGGAGGAGGCGCGCGCGCTGGAGCTACACGGGCGCGGGCTCGCGGGCCGGCGCATCGTGCTCGGGCGCCCTGGCGAGCGACACGGCGTCGCGACACGCATCCTCACCGCGGCGACGCTCGAAGGGGACCGCGCCCTCGGTGGGCGTGGCGCTGGCCTCGAACCTGGGGCGCCCGCCGACTTTGTGGTGCTGGACCTCGATCGACCGGCGGCGGCCGGGGTGCCGCCGCTGGAGGCCGCGGCGCTCGTCGCCGATCCGTCGTGGGTGGACTCCGTGTGGGTGGGCGGCGTCGAGGTCGTCACGAACGGGCGCCACCCCCGCCGGGCCGCGATCGTGCGCGACGCGGTGCCCTGGTTGTGCCGCTGACGATCAGGCGCACGCCTCGCGGACGAGCGCCTCGACGACGTCCACGGCCCGGTGCAGGGCGTCGATCGCGACGTACTCGTCGGCCTGGTGGGCCACGTCGATGGACCCGGGCCCGAAGACCAGCGGCGCCATCCCGAGCTTCTCGAGGTTGCCGCCGTCGGTGGCGAACGTAGCGGCGCCGACGTCCGGACGCGCCGCGTGCGCGCGCAGCATGCGCTCGAGCGGGGTGCCGGCAGGGGTGAGCAGCGAGGGTGTGACCCGTGAGATCTCGGCGTGCAAGCCGGTGTGTGGCCGCGGCAGCCTCTCGAGACGCCGCTGCAGCCGATCGAAGACGTCTGCGACGGCCATCCCGGGCACCGGCCGATAGCCGAGGTCGATCGTGACCTCGTCGGGGACGATGTTGATTGCGGATCCACCGTGGATCCGGGCGACGTTCAGCGGGACGAACGGCGGGTCGAGCAGGTCCGGGAAGTGGACCTCCTGGGCGAGCTCGGCCGCGACGTCGCGGCAGGCCTCGACGACGGCAGCCGCGGCCTCGATGGCGTTCACGCCGAGGTGTGGCTTGCTCGAGTGCGCGGCGCGCCCCCGCACGACGACGCGCACCGCCACATGACCGGGGTGCATCCTAAGGATCCTGAAGTCCGTCGGCTCGCCGATCAAGCACGCCGACGGGACCGGCCCGTCGCCGAGCCCCGACGCCGCGAGCGCCGCCGACCCGAGGCAGCCCACCTCCTCGTCGCAGGTCCACACCAACAACAGCGGACGGGAGAGCCGGGCCACGTCGACGCGCCCGAGCGCCTGCAGCGACGCCGCGACGAACCCCTTCATGTCGGCGGTGCCGCGGCCGTAGACCCGGCCATCACGCACGGTCGCGGTGAACGGATCGGTGGTCCAAGGCTGCCCTTCGGTCGGAACGACGTCGAGGTGGCCCGACAACGTCAGGCCGCCGGGGCGGTCCGGACCGACGCGTGCGATGACGTTCGCCTTGCCCGAGTGCCCGGGCATCGGGAGGATCGAAGCCCGCAACCCGACGTCTTCGCACCGCTGCGCGACATGGGCGGCGAGGTCGACCATCGGGCGGCTCGACACGCTGTCGACCGAGACGAGGCGGGTCAGCTCAGCGAGCGCGTCCACGATCACCCTCCGCGCCGCCCTTGTTCTCTTCTTCGGCCTCTTCGTCGACCGTCCACCACGGGTCGCGCGGCCGGCGACGGTTCGGCGGCTCGCGCAGGTGGGTGGTTACACGGTCGATCTCGGACGAGAGGCGCCGTGCCTCCGCCGGGACGTCGCACACGCCGCACGCTTGCCCAGAGCGCACCGAGCCCCGCTCGTCCGGAACCGACGGCCCCTTGGTCATGCCGAGATCCATCGGCTTCTTCGTGGCTTCGCGCTGCTTCTCCTCCTCCGCGACCGCCTTGTCGAGCAGCTGCGCGCCGCGCTCCACGTGGCCGTCGCACAAGGCGCGGATCGCGTCGTCGTACAGGCCAGCGGCCTCGCGCCAGCGCACGGGCTCCGGGTGGGCCCAGTCGTCCTTGTGGCTGTCGGACGACTGCCTCCACCACTGCTCGAGGTCCCGAAGCGACGTGTGTTCCAGCTCTTGGAGCTGAAGCTCGCGGATGGTGCCGAGGCGGCCGGTGGCGAACGCGAGCAACGCGTCGCGCACCTGCGCGCTCTGGCTGAGCATCTGCTGCACACTCTCGTTCCCGAGCTTGCCGTTGCGGGCCAAGAGGGCCTTCGCGTTCGGGTCGACGGCACCCGCGCGCCCGGTCGATGGCGTGCGCTCGGCTTCGTTCGCCTTCTTTCGGTCCGCGTCGCGCATCGCTGCCCCCCTGGCCGAGCGGCAATCTAGCACGTCCTGCGCGCGGCCCCTTGATCTCCCTGCGCGGCTGGGGGATGGTTGCGCCGTCGGAGGTTGGTTGGCGGAAGGCGGTCGGCAAGGTGAGGGCGTGCCCGGCGCGCACCGCGCGGCGCGGTTCGACCGTCGCGTGCCGAGCGAGCTGCCCGTCACCGGGCTGGCGTTCGGTCAGCGGCTGGCGTCGCGGGAGCCGCCCGAGCGCGGGACGCGTAAAGTCGCCGGTGAGACCCTGCGCACGGGTGATCACGCCACGCGCGCCGCGCGCTCGCTGGTGGATCCGTCGCCGAACGCGCCGCTCCTGATGCGTCTGGTGCTGCACCCGTTCGCGATCAGCACGACGCGCGGCGCCCGTGCCGCTTGCCGCGCGCCCGTGCCGTGGGGCGACCTCAAGGTCGTTCGGTTGGTCGGCGCCTCGGTGCTCGCGCGTGACGATCGGCGCCGCGAGCCGCCCGGCGGCCCCTTGCGGTCCATGGACGATCGCCGGTTCTCGCGGCGCGCCGTGCCGTCGGTGGACGCGTGGCTGGCGCACCGCGACCGCGCGGCGGGTCCGCGATCCGACGGGGTGGTGCGAGGATGAAGCACGAGCTTCCAGAAGGCTTCACGCGCGGCGTCGTCCAGGGGCGCAACGTCATCGGCGACATCACCGAGACGCTTCACCGCTGGATCCTTGACGGATGGGGCGACCAGGGCGCTCCGCCGCGCGTCGAGGAAGATCTCTCGTTTGTCCCCAAGGATCGCGAAGAGGTCATCTACGTGTACATGTATCGGGTCGCGCAGAACACGAACCTGCTGAACTCGAAGCGGTTCCGCGAGGCGCGCGTGCAGCCGGCGATGGCCGAGGAGAACGGCGACGGCGGGCCGGTCTTGCTCGAGCGCGCGCCGCTGTTCCTCGATCTGTTCTACCTGGTGTGCGTTCACTCGAAGTTCCGCAGCGACTCGGAGCGGCTGCTCGGCTGGTTGATGATGCGGCTCCACGAGGCGACGCACTTGGTGTATCGTCCTCGCCGCTTCGTGTTGCCAGATGGGCGCGAGGTCGACTCCACCGGTCGTATGTGGAGCCCGATCGCCGAACCCGATGACGACGTCATCATGGAGAAGGTCGCGGTGGCACTGGTCGACGATCTCACCTTCGGTGACGCCATCAACTTCTTCACGATCCACGAGTCGCCGTACCGTCCGTACCTCACGTACCGCGCGCGCTGTGCGATGGATGGCGCGCTCATCCAGGCGCCCTCCGCGACACTAATTCGTCCCAAGCCGATTGTTCCGGTGGATCCAGCCGGACGGTCGGGCGAGCGCCCCTCTGGGCGGCTCGGATCTTCCCGTCCCCGTGGCAAAGAGTAGACTACGGCACGCGCCGCCCAGTGGCCGTGCTGCAACCCAGGCGTGACCTGAAATCAAGGAACGAGCAGGCATGGAATACCATACCCCAGGTGTATACGTTCGCGAGGTCGACTCGGGCCCGAAGCCGATCGCTTCGGTAGCAACCTCCATCCCGGGCTTCCTCGGGTTGTTCACGCACGAGCCGCCGGCCGACGCGATCGCGATCACCGGAACGGATGGCGTCCGCACGGTTACGGGCAAGGTGCTCCCGCGGCTCGTCGATACCCAGGGAAATATCTCTGGTAACACCGAAGAGGCCGTCACTGCGCTCACCCAGGCGTTCCAGCTTCGGCGTCCGTCCGTCCGCAACGTCAAGAAGCTGCTCGAGCTGAACGGCCACAAGGTCAGCATCGGCAAGGGTGGCCCGGGCAAGACCAAGATCACGGCCGGTAAGGCGTCGATCGAGATCGACGAGGCGCTGCTCTCGCCCGAGGGCAAGGTCATGACCGACGCCGATGCGGCGGTCGAGGACCTGCTCAACCAGGTCCACGCCACCTTCGCGATCGACAAGCCCGCCCCGCGGTCGGCCCGCGACCTCCTCGAGGTGTACGGGTTCGAGTTCCAGCAGGCGCAGGGCACGTCGATGTCCTCGGAGTACTCGGTGCCGCCGTTCGCGGTCACCAACAAGTCCGAGTTCTTCCGTTGGCTCCAGAGCTACTTCGCCCAGTACATGGTGGAGACCCGCTCAATCGAGGAGCTGATCGGCGAGAACGTCGACGACCCGGACGAGGCGGCCGACCGCGTGTTCGAGGCGCTCACCTCGGACGACAAGCTGAAGCAGGACTTCCGCGCTTGGCTCTCGCAGCCGTCGGTCCTGAACTTCGTCGCCGCGGTCAACGGCTTCTACGACAACGGTGGCGGCAAGTGCTACGTCTACCTGATGGGCACGCGCGATCTCGACGTGTCGATCCGTGAGAACCAGGCGGACAAGCTCGGTCTGTACGCGTTCGACGACTGCGACGACATCGCGCTCCACGCCGCGCCGGGCCTCTCGTTCTCGCAGCAGCGCGAGATGCTCGAGCACTGCGAGACCCGCAAGGATCGCTTCGCCGTCCTCGACGGCCCGGTCGTGTCCAGCGGCGACATGGACATCCCGGCGTCCGACAAGGGCTACGGCGCGCTCTACGTGCCGTGGGTCAAGATCACCAAGCCGTCGTGGTACGTCGGTGAGCAGACGATCGACGTCACCGGCCCCAACCGCCGTAAGCTCCGTCGTCCCGTGAAGAACGAGCTCGCGGTCCCGCCGTCCGGCCACATGTGCGGCGTGTACGCCCGCGTCGACACCGAGCGCGGCGTGCACAAGGCGCCTGCGAACGAGGTGGTGATGGGCATCACCGGCCTCACGCAGAACATCAACGCGATCGAGCAGGGCCAGTACAACGATCGCGGCGTCAACGTCATCCGCGTCTTCAAGGACCGCGGCACCCGGATCTGGGGCGCCCGCACCCTGGCGACGAAGAGCGACCCGTCGTGGAAGTACATCAACGTCCGCCGCCTGTTCATCATGGTCGAGCAGTCGATCATGAACGGCATGCAGTGGGCGGTGTTCGAGCCCAACGACGAGGGCTTGTGGAAGAAGCTGCAGCGCGACGTCCGGGCCTACCTCATGCGGGTGTGGCGTTCGGGCGCCCTGTTCGGCGCGACGCCCGAGGAGGCGTTCTACGTCAAGTGCGATTCGGAGACCAATCCGAGGTATTTGATTGACGCCGGCCAGGTGAACGTGCAAGTTGGTCTGTCGCCGGTGAAGCCGGCCGAGTTCGTCGTGTTCGCTATCGGCCAGTGGGACGGCGGCGGGTCCATCGCGGATTAGCTCCCAATGGCTGTTTTCGTCCGTCGGTTGCCGTAGCCGTCGGACTCAACCCCAGAGAGTGAGGACTCAACAATGCCGACCGAAGATCTGTTTGGTAGCTACAACTTCCTTCTCGAGATCGCTGGTGTGACCGGCGACGCCCGCCAGATCGTTGGCGGGTTCAAGACCGTGTCCGGCATGGACTCGGAGACCGAGGTCATCGAGTTCAAGCAGGGCAACGACATGGTTGTCCGCAAGAAGCCGGGTCGCACGACGTTCGCCAACATCGTCCTCGAGCGCGGCTACACCGCGACCGACGACCTGTGGCTGTGGCGCAAGAACATCGAGGACGGCGTGATCGACCGTCGCTCGGGCTCGATCATCATCCTCGACCAGGACGGCCAGACCGAAGTCGCGCGCTACAACTTCTTCGAAGGGTGGCCGTGCAAGTGGTACGTGCCGGACATGGACTCCGACTCCTCCTCGATGGCGATCGAAAAGATCGAGATCGCGGTCGAGAAGGTCGAGCGCGCCTGATTCGCTCGGTCCCGTTCGCTTGAAGCCCCGCGCGCCTTTTGGCGCGCGGGGCTTCTTCGTTTTCGGGCCCACGCGGCGGTCAACGGCGGAAATGGCGGCCCTTCAGCCGCGCTCGGTTCATGCCCGTCGGATAGGTGGTCGGCCCGGTTGCGGGCAACGCTCCGCGTCGTGTACGGTCGGCGCCACCCTGGAGAGGCATCATGGAGATGAAGACCGAGTACGAGTTCACCCTGCCGCGCGGCTACGTCGACAAGGACGGCGTCGTGCACCGCGACGGTGTGATGCGGCTCGCGAACGCGAAGGACGAGATCACCCCGCTCAACGACCTGCGGGTCCAGCGCAACCGCGCCTACCTCATCATCGTGCTGCTGAGCCGCGTGGTTTCGAAGCTCGGCACGCTGCCCGAGATCAACACGGGCGTCGTCGAGAACCTGTTCGCTGGGGATCTTCGGTTCCTCGAAGAGATGTACAACCGCATCAACGAGGACGAAGCAACCCTCAAGCTCACCTGCCCCGAGTGCGGTCACAGGTTCGAGAAGGAGTTCGGGCGCCTGGGGGAATCGTGAGCTACCCCCTTGAAAACATCTTCAAGGAGGTAGCGTTCATCGGGTACCACTTCCACTGGCCGAAAGACGAGATCCTGTCCATGTCGCACAAGGAGCGGCACCTCTGGGTCAAGGAAATCTCGTCAATCAACGACCGAATCAACAAGAAGTAGGCGCGGAGCGTTCGGTGGCGTTGCGGCCCGGAATCACGATCCAGCACGCGCGGGAGGTCTCCCGCGACTCCGGCTTGGTGCGCGGCGACGTCGCCGCGTTCCTCGGCGTCGTACCTGCGGGGCGTTGGCCGTACGGGTCGGCGCGGGGCGACTTCATCGAGCTCCGGCTCACGTCCTACGCGGACCTGCTGCGCGAGCCGATCCGCATGCTCATCGACGCCGAGACGCGTCGCGCGATCCGCCTGTTCTTCGAGAACGGCGGCGAGCTCGCGTTCGTCTTGGCGACCAACATCGCCGACGAGCGGGACCTGCAAGCGGAGAACCCGTTCGAAGACGCCTTCTCCGCGCTCTTGTACCGCCTCCGGGAGGATCAGGAGGTGGCGCTGTTGGCCATGCCGTCGCTTGCGTGGTTGCCGGTGCGACAGGAGCGGGGCGGCGTCGTCGCGTACGCCGGCGACGTCATGATCCAGCGGCTGCTCGAGCACTGCGCCGAGATGACGCACCGCTTCCTCATCGTAGACGCGCCGCGCGGCTTGCACGGCGAGGATCTGGCCCGGTGGGCGTCGCAAGTCCGCGCGGCCGCTGGGCCGAAAGCCAGCTTCGGGGCCTTGTACTATCCGTGGCTTCGCGCCGGAGACGAGCTGTTCCCGCCGTCCGGGGCGATGGCTGGGATCTACGCGCGCGTCGAGAAGGAGCGTCGGCCGTTCGGCATGGGCTGGCCGCCTGCGAACGAGGTCGTGCGCGGCGTTACGCACCCCGAGGTCGAGCTGCGCTTCTCGGAGACGGGCCGGCTCGCCGAGCTCGGCATCAACCCCATCCTCACGCAGCCCTCCCGCGGAGTCGTCGTGTGGGGCGCGCGCACGATGTCCACCGACCCTCGCTGGCTGCACATCAACGCGCGCCGCATCGTCTGCGCGATCGCCGAGCAGCTGCGGCGCGATTCCGAGTGGGTCGTGTTCGAGAATCAGCGGCCTGGACTCTGGGCAATGGTCGAGCGCATCGTAAGAAGTCGCCTTGATCAAGCGTGGGGGGCTGGACTTTTGACCGGGGACAGGGCAGGGTTGGAATACGATGTGAAGTGCGACGCGGAACTGAACCCGCTCGAGGTCAGGAACGCTGGTCTTGTAAACGTGAAAGTTGTTTTGCGGCCGATTTCGACGACCGAGCATATAGTGGTGGAGATGCGCCTCGGGCAAGGTGATGTCGAAATGGGAGGTTTCTGATGAGCAATGTGCAGGATTTGGACCCCTTTGGGTCGTATTTCTTCGCCCTCGAACTGACGCACAACGGCGGCACGTTCGAAGTGGCTCACTTCATGGAGTGCTCCGGCATCAAGTCGACCACGACGGTCTTCGAGATCGAAGAGGGCGGCCTCAACGGGTACACGCACAAGCGCCCCGGCCAGAGCAAGTGGGAGAACATCACGCTGCGCTACGCGACCTCGGCCAGCACGCTGCTGCTCGAGTGGCGCGACGCGTACGTCCAGGACGGCTTCCTGGACGGGGAGCGCACGCGCTGGCACGGCGCGGTGAAGGTGATGAACAACCACGGTGACGTGGTGCGGGTCTTCGAGTTCACGAACGCGTGGCCGGTGTCGTGGGAGGGACCGCAGCTGTCCTCCGACGGCTCGAACCTCGCGATCGAGTCGGTCGAGATCGCGTTCGATACCCTTCGGATCACCGGGGGCTGATCCCCGTTCTGCCGCCTTTGGCGGCGCCACGCGAGGGGTACCCTCGTGAGGAAGGTCTTCTATGAGCGAACCACGTTCTACGCCCGGCCTCCGCGTCTCGAGCCGCCTCGGCGCTCGACTCGATCGGCGCGGCGTCTGCTTGAGCAGCCCAGCGTTCTTCACTCGGATGGGTGTCGCCGAGCCGTGGGCGGCCGCTGGCGGTGCCGTCGGGGCGCGAGAGGGTGGGTTCGTCTATCTGTCCTCGCTGCCGTACTACGAGCGGCTCACGCAGATGACCGGCTCGTTCGCGCGGGCGTGGTCGCGCATCGGACCGGCGGCCGGCACGGTCGGCGCCGGTGGGGCCCGCTTGGCTTCGCGTTCTCCCTCCCTCGTTACGCTCGTTCAGGCGTCGGACCCAGCGCCGGTGGAGGCGCAGCCCGCGGAGCCGCGCCGTTCGCGCTCCGG
>CAIUDO010000393.1 GCA_903897935.1 uncultured Pseudomonadota bacterium | reverse complement strand
TTCGCGTTGTTCGGCGAGACCACCGGTGAGATCGACGCGTATGGGCTGCCGGTGCGCGCGGACTGGGCGGCGAGCTACCGCGGTCGGGCGGCGGTCGTGTACGGGCACACCCCCACCCCGACGGCGGAGTGGGTCAACGGGACGCTGTGTGTCGACACCGGCTGTGTGTTCGGGGGGGCGCTGACCGCGCTGCGATGGCCGGAGCGCGAGATCGTCTCGGTGCCGGCCGCCCGCGTGTACTGTGAGCCCGTGCGGCCGCTCGCGCCCCCGGCACTCCCCCAGCAGGCGGGGGATCCCCCCCCCGACGTCAGCGAGCTCATCACCCGGGTCCGACTGGAGACGCGGTTCGCCGGGGTCGTGGCGCTCGAGGGCGCGTCGATGGCGACCGCGATCGAGGTCATGTCGCGGTTCGCGGCGCACCCGAAGCACGTGTTGTACCTGCCCCCTACGATGGCGCCCGTGGAGACGTCCTCGCGACCGGGCCTGCTCGAGCACCCCGACGAAGCGTTCGCCTACTACCGGTCGCATGGGGTCCCGAGCGTCGTCTGCGAAGAGAAGCACATGGGCTCGCGCGCCGTGGTGTGGGTCACGCGGAGCGCGGAGGCGTCCGAGCGCCTGGGTATCCCCCCCGGCGGGGTCATCCTCACGCGGCGCGGTCGCCGGTTCTTCCCGAACCCGGCCCTCGAGGCGCAGCTGCTCGACCGCGTGCGCGCCGGCGCCGACCGGGCCGGGACCTGGGACGAGCTCGCGACCGACTGGCTACTGCTCGACGCCGAGCTGATGCCGTGGTCGGTCAAAGCCCAGGATCTCCTGGTGGCCCAGTACGCGCCGGTGGGCGCCGCCGCCACGGCGAGCCTCGGGGCGGCGGCGGCGGCGATGGCCCGCGCGGCCGAGCGCGCGTCCGATCCGTTGGCCATCGAGCTCGCGGCCAGCTTGTCGGGTCGCCTGTCGCACGCTGAGGCGTACCAGCGGGCGTGGCGGCGCTACAACTGGCCGGTGGAGGGCGTCGACGACCTGCGGTTGGCGCCGTTCCACCTGCTGGCGAGCGAAGGGCGCGTCCACCACGATCAGGGCCACGCGTGGCACCTGTCGCGGCTCGCGGCGCTGGCAGGCGACGACCCGGTGTTGCAGACGACGCGTCACCGGTTCGTCGACCTCGCGGACGACGAGGCGGTCGCGCAGGCGACGGCGTGGTGGGAGGACCTCACGGCGTCTGGCGGCGAGGGCATGGTCGTCAAGCCGTCGACGTTCGTGGCCCGGGAGCGCGGGAGGCTGCTGCAGCCGGCGTTGAAGGTGCGCGGACCCGAGTACCTGCGCATCATCTACGGTCCGGAGTACCTGCTGCACCTCGATCGGCTGCGCAAGCGCGGCGTCGCGCGAAAGCGTCAGTTGGCGCTGCGTGAGTTCGCGCTGGGGTTGGAGGGCCTGGAGCGGTTCGTCGCCGGAGAGGGCATGGCGCGCTGGCACCCGTGTGTGCTGGGGGTGCTCGCCCTGGAGGCAGAGGACGTGGACCCGAGGCTATGAGCAAGGCGTCGTGCGACCGCTGCTCCTTGGTGCGAACCAAAGAATCGTTGGATCGATCTGAATCGTCGTAGCGGCGGTGGGCGATGTGGGCAAGGCGTCGCTTGATCCGGCGGGGTCTAGTCTAGGTAGGATCCTCTCGCTTCACTCACAACTCATCATCCTCCGCAGGCCCTCCGCCACTTGGAATCGACTCCACGGGGAACTCCAACTCAAGATCCTGTCCACCAGTCACATCGACCGTAACCCGTCCTCGAAAGGGCCCCCGGACAGAGGAGCCACCGAGCGTGTTGAACGTACAGGTTCCAGGCAAGACAGAGACGGTGAATCTGCCATTGTCGTCGAGGCGTTGAAAACTTCCGCATCCCGAGACCACTCCCCCAATTACCTCCCCGGCGACCGGCTCTGACCCAGTCAGAGATACTTCGCCATGAACCCAACCGTACGTGTCGTGTTGTTCCGGGAAGAACGCGAGGGGGGCGGTGCACTGCACCGTGCCTTGATCATCCGTCCGCCAAGCGACGCGTGCCGGCGCGCCGCTTGACGCGCGTACGACGCCAGATCCGCTCGATGCTGGAAGTCCAACCGGGATCTTAAGGACCCCATCGCGAACGGAGCCAAACGCCATGTGCCGGTACGGGTCGAAGTCCTCCACATCGAGGAACAGCGTGACAGGACGGTCATCATTGACGATCCCAGCCACCCTGCACGCTAACCCACTTGGAGCCCAACCCTCCGGAAAACCACCAGGACCCTCCAGTACGAAGCTGTGGTCGGGACGTTGCCCGGCATCTTGGGTCAGGGGCGTCACCGGCACATTGGGCCGCAGGGTGGTCGTCGAGCGCGGCGAGCCGCGTTCCGAAGGGGACCACCTCCAATACACTGCAATACCGCACAGCGTCAGGAGCGCACATCCGATCGCGAACACGTTGCGTCGCTTCAAGTCTTGACACCCCAGCACGCCGCCTCTACCAGCTTTTTGGCATCATGGGCCAAATACGCCGCCTGCGAGAGGTTGGCGAACGCCCCGGGGCATAGGAGGTCTGGTTCAACGCCAAGCAAGACCGCCGTCTCATGACAATCTACGTACAGGTACCATAATCCGTCGAGTGCTTGCTTGGCTTCACGAAACAACGCGAGCGCCTCAAGGCAGCTATCGGCGCCCGGCGAAACCTCTGCGTTCAACTCGCTCGGCGACGTCGTCAACTCGCCCGGCGACGTCGTCCGAGTCCCCCCGATCCCCAGCGTACCCACACCCGCGCGGACCGGGATCGCTCCGGTCCGGATCGACGCCTTGATCCCGAAGCTCATGCTGGCCTCGTCTCGACGCGTCCGGTCACGCGCACGTTCACGATCGCTTGCGTCGACGTGTTCTTCACGAGCGCGATGATCCGGATGAACATCTTTCCAGCTTGCGCGTTCGTCGGGATGCTCGTGAACCCCACGCCGTAGCCCGTGGTTGCGGTCGTGAGCGCGCTCCCAAGCAACGTGTAACCCAGGGCCGGGCTGCTGGTGTCGTCGTACCAGTTCAGCTGGTCGTTCGACAGCTGGTAGGCCAGTTGCACCGACGCGTTCGTCGTCAATGCCAGCAACTCCAAGGTGGCCCGGATGTACCGGATGCCCGCAGTCGGCATCGGCGCGATCACCTCATGGATGGTCACCGTCGTGTCGTCGCCGAACAACGTCAAGGGACCGAACACGTACACGCTTTCAGGACCACACGACATCGCTCCCTCCTGTTCCTGTTTGGTGGAACGAATCGACGATATCGCAACGCACAACGCGAGCGAGCCCCCAACACTCGGCCAAACTCGAATTCACATTTCGTTGACGTCCTGACGCTGTTTGCGCACGAATTCGGAGTGACTGCATTCGCACGGGAATTAGGTTTGAAAACCACTTAAGGCTCATGAACGTGCAAGAGACGTCGATTCTGCGCGATCGTCGCGGGAGCCGTCGCGACGCGGGCCGTTCTTGCCTGGATCGACGAGCGTGCAAGAGGTTCAGGAGCGTCTCGCGAAAGCAAGGATCGTGCCAGCCTTCTCTGGCTCGGGCGTCGAAACCGGTTCGGCTTCCACGGCCGGAGCGGGGGCTGGCTCGCCTCGCAATCGGGCTAGCTCGCGCTCCAGATCGGCGACCCGCGCGATTCGCGCTGGCTCCTCGCGCGCATCTCGACGCGCCTTCCGTTCGCCGAGAATGCGGTCGTCTCGCCTGTCACGTGCTTCAGCACGCTCCCTCCTCGCGAACGGCGCGTTCAACTGTGTTGAACGCGCCTCGTCGCCCTCGCACGGGCCTCGCTCGCGATGCTCGGTCCGGTTGGTCCTCTAACAGCGAACATCCAAGATCACGAAGCCCGGCCGAAGCGGCCGGACCACCACGCGCGCCCCCGGCGCCGCCACGCGCGCTAGGAGCTCGAGCTCGGCGTCGGCGTAGAACTTGAGGCCGCTCACCACCGCGTCGTGCAGCATCGGCCACGCGGCGCGCCCGGCCATCGCGGCGCCGAGCAGCCCGCTGGCGGTGATCGCCGCGAGGGTCCTCCCGGATCGGCGGCCGTCGATCACGAGCAGGCCTCCCGGCGCCACGCGCGTCGCCCCAGCGATGAGCGCGGCGAGCGCCCCGGGGGAGAAGTGGTGCACACACTGCGCGCACCACACGACGTCGAACGCGCCCGCGGGAAGGTGCGCGAGGTCGAGCGCGTCGATCACCTCGAAGCGCACCGGCTCCCCCGCCCACCGCGCGGCGGCGCGCGCGACGTGGCCGGGTGACACGTCTGATCCGACGACCTCCACCTCGAGGCCCTCGGCGCGCGCGCGCCGCGCCACCACGACCGCCAGCGCTCCGGCGCCGCTCGCGAGCTCCAACATCCGCACCGGCCGGCCGGCGCGGCGGGCAGGCTCCAACAAGACGTCGGAGAACCGCCAGTAGCTCGCCAGCACGCGGTTGAGGCGGTGCAACGTGCCGGCGACGCTCGCGCGGACCCGCTCGGGGACGTCGTCGCGGTCGAGGTACTCGACGCGGTCGCTGCGCAGCGCGCCGTCCACGCGCTCACGCAAACGGCCCACCGGGAGCAGCTCGAGGCGGGCCGCGCGGCCGGCGCGCAGGCGACCGAGCAGCGTGGTCGCGACGACCTCCAGCTCGCCCACGTCGCGCCAACGCCGAGTGGCCTCCGGCTCCGCGAGCAACGACTCGAGGGCCTGACGGTCGGCGTCGAGGTGGCGCATCCACATTCCAGGCTCCGCGTTGCTGCCCGCAGGGACACGGCGCGATATCGCGCGACCGTGCCAGGACGCCTACTCTTCGACGCCATCTACCGCGCCGGCCTGGCCGGGACGATGTGGGACCGCTCCGATCCGGACGCGGTCCTCGTCGCGTGGGCGCGCAGCGCGCCCGGTCGCGCGGTCGACCTCGGCTGCGGCACCGGCGTGCACGCCGCGTGGTTGGCCGGTCGCGGCTGGGCGGTCGACGCGATCGACTTCTCCGCGCCCGCGGTCGCGCGCGCGCGCGCCCGGTGCGCCGGTCTGTCCGTCACCGTACACCACGCCGACGTGCTCGAGTTCACCGGCGCCCCGTACGACCTCGTCGTCGACTACGGCTGTTTTCATAGCTTGCCCAAGGAGTCTCGGCGGTCGTACGCCGCGCGGGTCGCGTCGTTGGCTGCGCCGGGCGCCTCGCTCGTGTTGATGGCGATGGCCCCGCGCTGGCGCGTCGACTGGCGCGTCACCGGGCCCGCGCACGTGCCGCCCGCAGAGGTGGCCCGGGTGTTCGCGCCATCGTTCCGGGTCGAAGAAGTGGCGGAGGCACCCCACTACTGGACGAACGCGCCCCGGATCTATCGACCGTTGTCGGGGCCGTACCGCCCGACGGTGTATCGAATGGTCCGTGCTTGACCCGTCGGGTTGCGTTGGGGTACACTGGCGCCGGCCTGATGGTGTCGTTTGCAAGCGGATTTCGTGGACTCCATGTCGCGCGTGGATGCGCGCCTGCGTGGCGTTTCAGACGTTCCATCCGGGCGTCTCGCGCTGCGTCGGGCGTTCTATGCCCGGCACGGAGGCGCGCTCGCGCGGCTCGGTCGCGCTGAGCTCGACTTCATCCAGTGGGAGATCGAGCGCGGCTTGCTCAACCCGCTCGGCGGGGATCCACCCGGCAGTCCGTACTGGAGATCCGCGCAGGAGGCGGTCGCTCGCGACGCCGAGGTGGCCTCCGAAGCGCTCGCCGCCGGGGTCTCGTTGGTCGGCGCGCCCGAGGGCGTGGTGGCGTGGGCGGCGGCGATCCGCGCGCCCGACGCCGCCCGGTGGTACGCGGCGCACAACCGCAGCCTGGTGCTCGGCATGCGGGCCGTCGCCTCGGCCGCGCGCACGGAGTCGGTGGCCGAGCAGCGCTTCATCAACCTGGCGCTGCGGCGGGTGCTCGTGGCCGAGCTGCTCGTGGTCGGCGCGGTGCGTCGCCCGTTTCGGCCGTTCGCGCGCGCCGCGGCCGACCCGCGGGTGGGCACCGTGCGCGCGTTGACCCGCACGCGTTGGCTCTACCCGCGCCGTTATCCGCTCCCGTCCGGCTGGATGGACCACCCGGCCCAGCGGGCGTGGGGGAGCGCGGAGCGCGCGCTCGCCCACCTGCTGCTCGATCCCGACGCCGCGCGCCCGATCGCGGGCGCTCACCTGCAGGCGCTGTTCGGCCCGAGTTCGGCGGACGAGCTTCAGTATCCCGATCACGTGCCCTCCGTCCCCGATGAGGCCCGATCGTCATGACGACTCCTGCCGACCCGACCGCGTTGCCCGTAACGAAGAAGAAGATCGCCATCTTGGGCGGGGGCCCGGCGGGCTTGGCCGTGGCGTGGGAGCTCACCCGGCAGCCTGACTGGGAGCGGCGCTACGAGGTCACGGTGTACCAGCCGGGGTGGCGGCTCGGCGGCAAGTGCCGCACGGGGCGTGGTCCGTCGTCGCGCATCCAAGAGCACGGGATCCACGTGTTCATGGGCTCGTACGACAACGTGTTCGCGATGCTGAAGGACGCCTACGCCGAGCGCCAGCGGCTCGGGTACGGCCTCGCGTCGCCGTACGCGACGTGGTCTGACGCGTTCGAGCCGTGCAACTCCACCGTGCTCATGCAGGCCACCGGTCCGGGCCTGGTCCCGTGGTCGGCGTGGCCGATTGTGCTGCCCACGAACTCCGCCGTCCCCGGCGACGGCCCGCCGCCCTCGATCTGGCAGGCGCTCCGCGACGTGATCGGCGGCGGCCTGGAGGCGTTCCTCGGCTCGCCCTACGCGAGCGGTGAGGGTCCGATCAGCGAGTTCATCCTCTCGTTCTTCTTCCCGAAAGCCGACCAGGAGTCGCTCTTCGTCAGCGTCCGGCATTCGGTGAAGTCGGCTGTCCAAGGGGTCCTTCCGGGCGTGGTCTCGCTGTACGACACGCTGCGCGGCCGCGACGACGACGACCCGACCTCGGGCCTCGTGTCGACGGTGCGCGCGTTGGTCGCTTCGGTCGACGGGCCGCCGGAGGGTGCGACCGACGATCACCCCACCCACCGCCTGCTCGCGTTCCTGGAGGGCGCCCTCCAGGCGATGCAGCAGTGGTCCGCCGAGGCGAGCAGCGTCGTGCAGCGGGACATCGCGATGCTGGAGCTCGCGGTCGTCGCGCTGCGGGGGCTGCTCGCCGACGTCTGGCAGCCGAGCATCCAGAAGTTCGACTTCGCGCGCATCGACGACCTCGACTTCCGGCAGTGGCTCAAAAATAATGGCGCGACGCCCACCTTGCTCCGGTCGTCGCTGGTTCGGTTCTTGTACGCGGGCACCTTCTCGAACCTGAGCGACGGAGCCGGGCAAGGGGGCACGCTCGCCGCCGGGACCGCGATCTGGTCGATCATCGCGATGCTCAGCTACAAAGGCTCGTTGGTCTGGCAGATGCGCGCCGGGACGGGGGACACCTTCATCGCGCCGGTGTACCAGCTGCTCGCCGCGCGCGGCGTGCAGTTCCGGTTCTTCCAGCGCGTCGCGCGGGTGCACGACGGCCCGGGCGATTCGATCGAGCGCATCGACATGGTCGAGCAGGCGCGCGTGCTGGAGCCCCTGTACCGCCCGCTCACCCCCTTGAAGGTGGAGGGCGGCGTGCTCGACGTGTGGCCGAACGCGCCGCTGTGGGACCAACTCCACCCCGCCGACCGCCGCACCGCCGCCGACGCCGTCGGCCTCGAAGACGAAGACTTCGAGCCGTTCGGACGCGCGTACACGCTCGAGCGCGGCGTCGACTTCGATCAGGTGGTGTACGCAGCGCCGGTCGGCACGTTGCCGCTCACCTGCGCGGAGCTGATGGCCCGGCTCCCGCGGTGGCAGTGGACGTACGACAACGTCAAGACCACCGCGACCGAGGCGTTCCAGCTCTGGTTGAACGGCTCCAACGCCGAGCTCGGCGTCCCGCTGGCGAAGTGGGGCATCGATCGCCCCACGCTCACCCCGAACGTCGAGACGTTCGCGCCGGTGTATACGGCGTGGGACGACGCTACCGTCACGCTGCGTACGGAGTCGTGGCCCGACGACGAGCAGCCGAGGGCCGTCTCGTACCTGTGCGGCGCCGCGAACGATCCCCCGATCTACGACGAGCCCATGGCGGCCGCGCGCGCTCGGGCCACCATGCGCGTTCGCGCCCGCGCCGAGCAGTGGCTCGGGGACAACATGGGCCAGATCTTCACGAAGGCGACGACCCCGGAGTACCCGTTCGGGTTGGACTTCAGCCGCCTCTGCCTCCCGGTGTCGGACCCCTCCGCGACCCCCCGCGATCGGTTCGAGGCGCAGTTCTTCCGCGCCAACGTGAGCCCCACCGAGCGATACACCTTGGCCCCGCCGGGCACGTTGCGCGGCCGGCTTCGGTTCGACGACACCGGGTTCGACAACCTGGCGCTCGCCGGGGACTGGGTGGGGCACGACTACATCAACGCCGGATTCGTCGAAGGCGCGGTGTTCTGCGGCCTGCAGGCCGCGCGCACCGTGCGGACGCGCCTCGGCCTCGCGAACCCGATCCCCCTGCACGTCCCCGACGACGTGTTCATGCCCTACGCGCTCGTGGCGCCAGGGCGTGCATGAGCGCGACCGTCCTCACGCAACGTGCACGGACGACGCTCTACCTGGTCGATCAGGCCGACGGACCCGTCGTCTACAAGGTCCTGCAGCCGCGGGCGACGGGCCCGCGTGAGCTGACCGCGTTCTACAACGAGGCCGAAGCCACCCGGGCTCTGACCGTGTCGGGCGCCCGCGGCGTGTTGCGGCGTGATCAGTGGGAGGGGCTGCCCGCGCTCGTCTTGCCGTACGTGGACGGGGAGGCGCTCACCTCGTGGTACGTGCGCGGCCGGTCGGACGTCGCCGAGGCCCTCCACATCGCGGTCGAGCTGGCGGGCATCCTCGGCCGGGTGCACGCGGCCGGGCTCGTGCACCGCGACGTCAAGCCGGACAACATCATCTACGACAGCGTGCGGCGCACGGTCACGCTCATCGACTTCGCGATCGCGAGCCGGTTCGACTTGAAGGCGAACGCGGACACCCGGCTCGATCGGCTGGCCGGCACGCCGGCGTACCTCGCGCCCGAGCAGACGGGCCGCATCGACCGCACCGTCGATCATCGGGCCGACTTGTACGCGTTCGGCGCCACGCTCTTCCACGTGTTCACCGGCCGTCCCCCGTTCACGCAGGCGGACCCGATCGAGCTGATCCACAGCCACATCGCGCGGCGCCCGCCGCGGGTGACCGAGCTGCGCCCCGATCTGCCGGAGGTGCTGGCCGACATCGTCGCGCGGTTGCTGGAGAAGAACGCCGAGGATCGCTACCAGACCGCGGTCGGTGTGCGGGCCGATCTCGAGCGCTGTCAGGCGTCGTGGGCGGCGTCCGGCGAGATCGCGCGCTTCCCGCTCGGCGACGCCGACGCGCCGGGTCGTCTGCTCGTCCCCGAGCGGCTGTACGGCCGCGACGCCGAGCAGGCGGCGATCGGCGCCGCGTTCGTGCGCGCGGCGGGAGGGCCCGCCGAGGTCGTTCGTGTGAGCGGCGCCGCGGGGACCGGGAAGTCGAGCTTGGTGCGCACGCTCCAGCCGGTCGTCGCCGCGCGGGGCGGGATCTTGGTGGAGGGCAAGGGCGATGCGCTGCAGCGGGGCACGCCGTTCTCGTCGCTGCGGCAGGCGCTGGCGGGCTGGCTGAGCGCCGCGCTCGCCGAGCCAGAGGAGGGCCTGCGTCGGTGGCGCGACGTGGTCGCGCAGGCGACCGACGGCGCCGCCGCGGTGCTGCTGCCGGTCGTGCCCAACCTGGAGTCGTTGGTGGGCCCGCTGCCCGCCCCGGCGCCGCTCACCGACGAGGAGGCAGAGCGTCGGTTCGCGTGGGTCGTCCGGCGCTTCCTCCGGGCGATCAGCCGCCCGGACCGGCCCCTCGTGCTGTTCTTCGACGACCTCCACCACGCCGAGGTCGCCACGCTGCGCGTGCTGGAGGACCTCGCGGCGGACCCGGAGCTCCAGCACCTCCTGCTCGTCGTCGCGTGGCGCGACAACGAGGTCACGCCGACCGACCCGGTGTTCGGGCTGCTCGAGCGGATGTCGCGCCGCGAGCCACCAACCACCGACCTCCCGCTGGCTCGGCTCGGCGACCACGCCCTGCGCACCCTGCTCGCCGACACGATGGGGCGGACCGGGCCCGACTTCGACGATCTCGTCGCCTACATCGGCTCGCGCAGCGGCAGCAACCCGTTCGCGGTGCGTCAGGTGCTCGGGGCGCTCGACGACGCCGGCGCGCTGACCTACGACCCGAAGGTGCGTGGCTGGCGGTGGGATCCCGCACGAGCGATGGCGCTCGATCTCCCGGACAACGTCGTGGATCTGTTGGCGCGCCGCATGTCGCGGGCGGGCGACGCCGTCCGACGGGTGCTGGCTGCCGGATCGGTGGTGGGCGACCGCTTCCCCGTCGACCTGGTCGCGCACGTGTGCGGGCAGGCGATCCACGAGGTGGCGGCGTACCTCGCGAGCGCGGTCCGCGAGGGGCTGGTGAACCCCGTCGGCGACACCGCCCGCTTGCTCGACGCCGACGCCGCGGCGCTGGGGTGGGCGGGAGGCTCGTTCAAGTTCGTCCACGACCGGGTCCGCGAGGCCGCGGGCGCCGCGACCTCCGAGGCCGACCGTGCGTCGATGCACCTCCGGATCGGCCGATGGCTGCTCGGGGCCCCCGACGGTCGGTTCGAGGAACACCGCCGGGCCCTCCCCTCCGAGGCGCTGTTCGAGGTGGTCGCACACCTCGACGCCGCGATCCCGCTCATCGACGACCTCGCGCTGCGAAAGAGGTTGGTCGAGCTGAACCTCGAGGCGGCCCGCCTCGCGACGCGGTCGGCCGCGCACGCGCAGGCCCTGGCGTGGCTTCGCACCGGGCGCGAGCTGCTCGGTCCGGGGGCGTGGGCGAGCGAGCCGGAGCTGATGCTGGCGTTCACGACGGAGATCGCCGAAGCCGCCCAGATGACCGGCGACGCCGACGCGGTCGCCGCAGCCACCAAGGAGGTGGAGGACCACGCGCGCGCCCCGATCGACGCGGTGCGGGCGCGGTTGGCGCACATCAAGGCCCTGATGGGGCGGAACGCGCTCGAGCAGGCCCTCGCGGCTGGGGTGTCCGCGCTGGCGTCGCTTGGGGTGCGGTTCCCCCGTGCCCCCACCCTGGCGCACGTCATCGCCGAGACCGTGCGGGTCAAGATCGCCCTGTTCGGCCGGCCAATCGCCCAGCTCGCCGATCAGGCCGAGATGACCGACCCGCGCACCATCGCCGCGCTGCAGGTGATGGAGAAGGTCTCCCCGGCGGCGTTCCGGCTCAACAGCAAGCTGTTCCCGCTGCTCGTGCTGCGGGTCGTCGTGCTCACCGCCCGCCACGGCTGCACCCCGGTGTCGTCGTTCGGCTACGGCGGGTACGCGCTCACGCTCTCTGGCGTGCTCGGTGACATCGACGGCGGGTACGCGGTCGGGCAGATGGCGAAGCGGCTCGCCGATCGGTTGGGGGACGATCGGTACCGAGGGTCCGCCGCGTCCGTGTTCGAGATGTTCGTGCGTCATTGGAAGGAGCCCTTGTCCGCCAGCTTGGAGCCGCTGGTCGACGCCTGGCGGTGGAGCGCGAGCACCGGCAGGGTCTTCGAGGCCGCGTGGGCGCCTTGTTATCGCGCGCTCTGGATGGAGGCGTCGGGGGCCGCGATCGGCGATGTCGCACAGTCGGTGGTCACCTGGAAGCTCGCGCTGAAGGGGGACCGCGGCGCCGAGCGGCTCGCTGGCTTGCTGGCGCAGGTGCTCGACAACCTGAGCGGCGCGGCCGCCGACCCGCGCGTGCTCACCGGCCGCTGGTACGACGAAGGCGACGCCGGGGCGGGCGATCGAACGGAGCAGGCCTTCTTCTGCGCCTACAAGCTCCGGCTCGCGTACCTGTTCCGCGACGCCGAGGCCGCGCTCCGGCACGCGCGCGCGTTCGACGGCGTGCGGGAGGCGCTCACCTCCATGCCGATGGACCCGATCGGCCGTTGGTACGCCGCGTTGGCGCGGGTCCGGGCGGTCCGTGAGGGCCTCGCACCGGCGTCCGAGCTGCGCCTCGCGCGCCGGACGGCCAAGGACCTGGACGGGTGGGCGAAGCACAGCCCGGCGAACTACGGCCACAAAGCTGCGCTCCTGCGCGCCGAGTTGGCCGAGCTCGCCGGCGACGCCGGGGCGGCGCGGGCCGCCTACGACCTCGCGATCCAAGGGGCGCGTGAGCACGCGTTCCTCAACGAGGAGGCGCTCGCGCTGGAGCTCGCCTCCGACGCGTATGCGCGGCTCGCTTCGCCGCTCGCGAGCGTGCTGGCCGAGCTCGCCGAGGCGTCGTGGCGTCGCCTGGGCGCGCTCGCGAAGGTGGGCCGGGGCGGCGCCGCGGGGCCGACCGTCCCGTCGTTCGTGGCGCGGTCTCAGCGGGAGAGCGAGCACGCGGCGACCGAGACCGTCACCGGCGGGATCGAGTTCGATCGGGCGTCGTTGATGAAGGCCGCCAACGCGATCGGGGCCGAGATCGAGCTCGATCGTGCGCTCGGTCGCCTCGTCGAGATCGTGGCCGAGAACGCCGGCGCGGACCACGGCGCCGTCGTGCGGGTCACCGATCGAGGCCTCGTCGTGGTCGCGGAGACCGACGTCGCGTCGGGGGTCACCCGCGTGCACGCGCCGGCGCCCCTCGACGACGCCGCCGCGGTGTGTGGGTTGATCGCGCGGCGGGTGGCCCGGACGGGGGAGACCGCCCTCGTCGCCGACGTGCGGCGTGACCCCGAGGTGCGCGGCGACGCAGGCCTGGTGCGGCGCGGCGTGCGCGGCGTGCTGTGTGTGCCGGTCCTGCACCAAGGCGCGGTCGCGTGGGTCATCTACCTGGAGAACCGCTCGATGGCGGGGGCGTTCACCGCACAGAACGTCGACACCGTTGGCCTTCTCGCCTCACAAGCCGCGATCAGCCTCGAGAACGCCCGCTTGTACGACGAGCTCCGACGCTCGCTCGCCGAGCAGGTGCGGCTCACCGACGCGCACGGCCGCTTCGTGCCCGTCGAGTTCCTCGAGAGCATCGGCCGGCGCAGCATCGTCGACGTGCAGCTCGGCGACTCCGCACAGAAGGAGATGTCGATCCTCTATTCGGACATCCGCGACTTCACGACGCTCGTGGAGGGCATGCCGCCCGACCAGAACATCGCGTTCATCAACGAGTTCCTTCAGTTCATGGAGCCCGCGATCCTGCACCACGACGGGTTCGTGGACAGCTACATCGGGGACGCCATCCTCGCGCTGTTCGTGGGGGCTCCCGAGCGCGCCCTGCGCGCTGCGATCGACATGCTGCGGGCGTTGCCCCTGGTCAACGCGCAACGCGCGGCCCGCCGGGCCGTCCCGCTGCGGATCGGGATTGGGGTCAACACCGGCATGCTCACCCTGGGCACGATCGGGGGGCACGAGCGGATCAAGTGCGGCGTCATCGGCGATCCCGTGAACCTCGCCGCCCGAGTGGAAGGGCTGACCAAGCACTACGGGGTGCCGCTGCTCGCGACGGGGCAATCGATCAAGGGCCTCGCTGCCCCCGGTGGGTTCCGGCTGCGGACCGTCGACCGGGTGCGTGTGAAGGGGCGCGCGGAGGTCGTCGATCTGTACGAGGTGTACGACGCGGACCCTGACCCGACCGTGAAGGACGCCGCGGCAGGCTTGTGGGGGGAGGCTTGGGGCGCGTACGTCGAGGGTCGCCTGGAGTCGGCGCGTCGTGCGTTCTTGGCGTACCGAGCCGCGGTGCCGGGGGATCACCCCGCCGCGCTGCTGGCCGAGCGCTGTGAGCGTCGCGCGGCGACGTTCGACCCGGCGACCTGGACCGGCGTCGAAGACTGGGCCCAAAAATGAGCGTCTGGGTGGGCCGCGGCGCGCGAGCGGCGGACGTCGACGTCCTGGTGGTCGGCGCGGGCCCGACCGGGCTCGTGCTCGCGTTGGAGCTGGTTCGTCACGGCGTGCGCTGCCGGGTCATCGACAGCGAAGCCCGGCGCCCGCCCGGATCGCGGGCGACCGACATTCAGTCGCGCACGCTCGAGCTGCTGGAGCCGCACGGGGTGCTGCCGGCGATGGTGGCGGCCGGCGTGGTGGTGCGAGGCTTCACCGGGTGGGCCCGCGGTCGGCCGATTAGTCAGCTTGACTTCGCTAGCTTGGAAGTTCCTTATCCGTTTACGCTGTCGCTCGAGCAGGAGCACACCGAGGCCGTGTTGGCCGCGCGGTTGGCCGAGCTCGGCGTTCCGGTGGAGCGTGGGGTCGCGGTCGACGGCTTGCTCGGCGGCACCGACAGCGTCGCGGTGCGGTTCGCCGACGGCTCCTCGGGGCGCGCTTCATACGTGGTCGGCGCCGACGGCGTCGGGAGCCGGGTCCGGCAGGCGCTGGGTGTGCCGTTCCGCGGCGAGACGTACCGGTCGCCGTACCTGGTCGCGGACGTGCACGCGCGCTGGTCCCTCGCAAACGACCGGGTGCACCTGTTCGTGCACCGGGACGGGTTCTTCAACGTGCTGGCGCTGCCGGGCGGGCGGAGCCGCATCTTGTGCGACGTCCCGGAGGCCCCGTCGGCGCCGTGCGTCGACGACGTGCGGCGCGTATTGGCGGCCCGGACCGGCCTCGACGCCGAGATCGAGGCCGCGTCGGACGTCCGGGTGTTCCGCATCCAGCGGCGCCTCGCGGCCCGTTGGCGTCACGGCCGGGTCGTGCTCGCCGGCGACGCCGCGCACGTGTGCAGCCCGCTGCTCGGCCAGGGCATGAACTTCGGCGTGCACGACGCCGTGAACCTCGCGTGGCGGCTCGCGCGGGCGCTGCGCGGCGATGGCGCCGCCCTCGACGGGTACGTCGCCGAGCGCCGCCCGGCCGCGTCGGCGCTGCTGTGGCACACGGACGCGCTGCACCGGGCCGCGCGGCTGCGGGTGGGGCCGGCGCGCCTCGTCCGCGACGTCGTGAGCCGCGTCGTGAGCGCGGTCCCGGCCGCCCGGCACGCCGCGGCCGCGCTGTGCGCGGAGATGCACGTCTCGTACGGGCCCGGCGCCGCCCGGTCGGCGCTCGTGGCGCCGCGGGTCGGGCCTCCCGGCGTGGGGGACCGCGCGCCGCTCGTGCTCACCAGCGATGGGTTGTTTCCGCCGCGGGCGCCGGACGGCCTGCGCCTCGTGTTCGGCGCCCCCGCGGGCCCGGGCGAGGTGGGCGTGGCGGCGCCCGGCGCCCCCGGCTCCATAGACGCGAGGTTGGTTCAGCTCTATCGCGCCAAGGCGGGCACCCGGGTGACGGTGCGTCCGGACGGCTGGATCGGCGCCCGCGAGCGGTGACGCGGTCGCGGCGTTTGCGCCCGGCGCGGTCGGGTGGTATCGAAGGGCCGTGGCGGGAGTCTCGCCACGCGACGTCGGGGCCGAAGGGCCCTTCGAGTGGAAGCCGGTGTGAATCCGGCGCGGTGCCGCCACCGTAATCGGGGCCTTCGGGCCTCGTGAGTCGGGCCTTCTCGAGCGTCGTCCGTTCCTACCCATTCCCCGGTCCAGGGATGGGAGGAGGTCGAGGTGGTCTCGGCGCTCCCCCCGTACGTGAACCCGGGGCGGAGCACAAATGATCCGCCTTCCTATTTGCCTTTCGCTCGTTGCCCTGGTCGCGTGTGGCGGCAAGTCCGCCGAGACCGCGTCGGAGCCGACCGACCCGCACACCTCAGAGACTGAAGAGACCGAAGAGACGGAGGACACCGAAGAGGCCGACAGCCTCGCGATCATCGGCGCGTGGGCCGACGACTGGGGCGGCGCGCACGACATCAGCGCGAGCGCGTGGGCGTCGACCGACTCCAGCTTCGCGATCACGTGGTTCGACAACGACCTCGGCGCCCTCGTCGCGCAGAACGACGCGGGCAACGCCTGGAACCCCGGCATGTGGAGCCGGTTCGAGTGGGCCTGGATCGACGGGGACCTGCGCTACTGCCAGGTCGCGTACGACGCCGCCTCCGAGGCCGACGCGATGGCCGCCGGCCCCGCCGACCCGGCGTCGCCGTCGAGCGGGTGCAACGGGTTCTCGTGGACGCGCCTGCGCCCGCCGCTCTCGATCACGGGCGGGTGGGACGACAATTGGGGCGGCGGCCACAGCGTGGATCCGTTCGTGTGGTGGTCCGGCGACGCGTCGTACGCCATCAGCCAGTCGGACGACGCCGCGTCCTGGTTGGTCGCGCAAAACGGGTCGGACAACGCCTGGAACCCCGACCTGTGGAGCCGGTTCGACTGGGCCTGGCAAGCCGACGGGTCGGTGGCGTTCTGCCAGACCGCGTACGCGGCCGCGTCCGAAGACGAGGCCCTGGCGACGCCCGCCGCCGACCCGTCGAACGTCGCGAGCGGCTGCGGTGGGTTCTCGTGGAGCTTCTTGCGGCCCACGCTGCCGATCGGGGGCGCCTGGGTGGACTCGTGGGGGGGTAGCCACGACATCGACGCGTTCGTGTGGACGTCCGGGTCGTCGTGGTTCGACATCACCGCGTGGGACGCCGACGCTGGGTGGGTCGTCGCCCAGAACGCAGAGTCGAACGAGTGGAACCCGGGGATGTGGAGCCGTTTCGACTGGGCGTGGGACAGCGAGGGGGCGCTGTGGTACTGCCAGACGGCGTACGCGGCGGCGAGCGAAGCGGACGCGCTGGCCACCCCAGCGGCGGACGCGACCGACCCGTCGACCGGCGGCTGCGGGGCGTTCTCGTGGACGGGCCTCGAGCCCGCGCCATGACCACGCTCCTGCTCGTGTGGGCGTGTGCGCCCCCCAAGACCGAGACCGGCCCCGGCGGGCACACCGGGGCGCCCACGCTCGAGACGGAGACGGGCACCACGGCACCCGAGCCGGTGGTGTATGACCCGTGGCCGTTCGTCGACGAGGTGGTGGCGTATGAGCCGGGGGAGGCCGCGGGGTACGGCCAGGACGGGTACCCCGACGTCGTGTATGGCCCCCCGGAGGCCCCGGGGGACGGCGGCGGGTCGCTCGA
>CAIUDO010000392.1 GCA_903897935.1 uncultured Pseudomonadota bacterium | reverse complement strand
CGGGTCGGAACCGGTCGGAGCCCTCCGGGGTGGCGATCCAACCGGCCTTCTCGAGCGCGGCCGCCAGCGGGCGCTGCCCCTCGGCCGCCTCTACGACCTGGACGGCGGCCGCCCGCGGACCGGCGCCCGCCGCGGCTGGCACCACGAGCCCCGCCACGCCCAAGAGCGCGCGACGACGCAGCACCAACCAGGAACCAGGACCGGACATGGTGAGCTCCGACCGCGTCATAACGCCCACCGCGCCGTCCCCGCGGCGTGGGCGACCGCACGAACGCTCGCCCGCCGCGAGAAAAACTTCCGACCGCCGACAAACCGTGTAGACTCGCCGGACCACAAAGGAGCACCCTTGACCCATCTCTTCTTGGCCTTCGTGACCCTCACGCCGAGCGCCAACGCGCAAGACCTCGTCGGAACCACGGTTACCGCGGACTACGGCGCCGTTGGCATCTGCGACCTCACCGCGACCGTGGTCGATCCGGGCGTCGAGTTCGTCGGCGCCGGCCCCGGCTTCTGCATGGCTGGGCCAACGCCGCGCCTCGACGTGGACGTGACGTCGACGACGGTGCGGTGGGACTTCACCGCGGTGCAGGACTTCGGGTTCGGCAGCGCGTCGGCGTCGTGGCTGTGGATGCTCGACATCAACCCGACGTGCCCGGACGGCAGCACCGGCTACATCCGCGGCATCACCAACGTGACCACCACGCTCGGCGCGACCGAGTGGGTGCCCAGCCAGGTCGCGTTCACCGACCACACGGTGGAGCTGATCGGCCACCCGTCGTCGCTCGGCGGCGACGGCAACCTCCGCACGAACATCGGCGAGTACATCGAGGTCGAGCTCGACCTCGCGTGCCCGCTCACCGTAGAGGTCAACGGCTCCTGCCCCGGCCAGATGACGTTCGACGTGTACGGCGTCACCCCGTTCGGGCAGGTGGGCGTCGGCGTGGCTCCCGCGTTGGGCAGCGACGTCATCTCCGCCGGCCCGTGCGCCGGCCTGGTGACCGGCCTGGGTGGCGCGACCCCGGCGTACGTCTTCACCGACGGCGACGGCGACGGTGAGATCCACCTCAGCCCGAACGTCACGACGACGTACTGCGGCCAGTACGTGCAGGTCATCGACCGCACCACCTGCACGATCTCGAACGTCGAGCAGTTCTGACCCTGCCCGTTACGGGCCGACGCGCTCCAGGCGGAGCAGCGGCCCGTCGGGGTTCGTGTCGGATTGCAGGTCGATGGTCGCCTCGATGGACCACGAGCCCTCGTCGGGCTCCTCGTCTTCGTGGCCCTCGACCCGATAGGCGTCGACGTGGAGCGCCGCCGCGGGCAGCAGGCGCTGCCGCACCGACCACTGGTGCGGGCCCGTCGCTTCGACCGTCGTGTGCTCGGCGAGGCGGGCCCGGTGGTCGAACCCGACCGGCCCGAACGCCTCGAGGAACGGCGCGAGGGCGGCTTCGAAGGCCGCTGGCCCCCATTGTTCGTCCGGGCGGACACACGCCGCGGCTTCGTCCCAATCCCCGCGGGCCAGCGCCTTGAGCAGCGTGTGAAGCTCGGCGCGCACTCGGGCCAAGAACCCGCGACGATCCTTCGAGATGTCGACGACCACCCGCTTCGCCTCTTGGCCACCCCCCCCAGCGAGCAGGGCCTCCCACTCCGTGACCAGACTCGAGTCCACCTGCGCCAGCATGGTGCGCAGCCACGCCGTCCACTCGACCAGCGCGTCGTCGAAGAACTCGACCGGCACGTTCTCGACGAGCGCCTTGTAGACCTCGGACAGGTACCGGAGCAGCACCCCCTCGGCGCGATCGATGCCGAGGTCCTTGATGTACTCGGAGAAGGTGGTGTAGGTCTCGACCATCTCCCGCGCGATCGACTTCGGCCGGATCGCGTCGCCCTGCAGCCACGGGTGGCTCGCGCGGTACGCCTCGAAGAACGTGTAGATGTGGTTCGCGTTGGGCTTCGGCCACGTGACGTCTTCGAGCGCCTCCATCCGCTCCTCGTAGGGCACCCCCGCGGCCTTGAGCTCGGCGATGCGCTCCGCCTTCGCCCGCGAGACCTGCGCGAACAAGACCACGCGCGGGTGCTCGAGGATGGCTTCGACCCACGACAACACGTCGAGGGCGTACGTCGGGCTGGCGCGGTCGAGGCCGTGCAGCGCGCTGACCAGGAACAACGACAAGCTGTGGTGCAGCGAGAAGTCGTGCTGCAAGCTGGCGTCGAGATGCCAGCCCCGCTCATCGCGCGTGAGCAGGCCCGCGAGCTCGATGCGCTCGACGAGCTGCGCGGCGGTGGCGCGCAGCTCGGCCTTCTTGTTCACGCCGCCGTGGCAGGCGTCGATGAGGGCCAGCATGCGCTCGTACCCGGCCTGCGCGTCGCCGTAGGTGGCCTCGGCGTGCTGCATCACGGTGAGCAGCTTGCCGTGGTCGACGGTGAACCGGCTCTCCAGGGCCTCGGGCGGGCTGTCGACCAGGCGCTGGAACGTGGCCTCGTCCCAGTGCTTGTAGCCGCGGGTGGGCGGGACCGCCTTGACCACCTTCTTGCGGCGCTTCGGGTCCATCGCGTGGATGACGCTGTTCTCGATGATGTGGGCGGGCGCCTGCACGACGACGTGCCCGACGTCGTCGAAGCCGGCGCGGCCGGCGCGCCCGGAGATCTGCCGGAAGTCCCGCACGGGAAGGATGACGGTGTGCTCGCCGTCGAACTTACAGAGCTGGGTGAACAGCACCGTCCGGATGGGCACGTTGATGCCGACGCCGAGCGTGTCGGTGCCGCAGATCAGCTTGAGCAGCCCCTGCTGGGCGAGGCGCTCGACGAGCAAGCGGTAGCGCGGCAACAACCCGGCGTGGTGCAGCCCGATGCCGTGCAGTACGAACCGGCGTAGGGTGGGGCCGAACGGGCTGTGGAACGAGAAGCCGCGCAGCGCGTCGTGAAGGGCGCGCTTCTCCTCCTTCGTGCACCAGTCGGTGCTCATCAGCGCTTGCGCGAGCTCGGTCGCCGCCGACTGCGTGAAGTGTACGATGTACGCGGGCGCCATGCCTTCCCGCACAATGGCCTGCAGCTTCTCGGGCAACGGCGTCATGCTGTAGGTGTAGCGGAGCGGCACCGGCCGATGCACCCCGCGCACCTCGACGACCTCGCGCCCGGTGCGACGAGCGAGATCCTCGCGGATCGCGGTGGTGTCGCCGAGGGTGGCAGACATGAGCAAGAACGTGGTGCGCGGGAGGGTGAGCAGCGGCACCTGCCACGCCATGCCCCGGTCGCGGTCGCCGTAGTAGTGGAACTCGTCCATCACGACGCTGGTGACGAGGGCGTCCTCCCCCTCCCGCAGCGCGATGTTCGACAGGATCTCGGCGGTGCAGCAGCGGATCAGGGCCTTGCGGTTCACCGCGCCGTCGCCCGTCATCATCGCCACCGCGTCCGCCCCGAAGTGGCGGCACAGCTCGAAGAACTTCTCGCTCACGAGCGCCTTGATCGGGGCCGTATAGAACGCGCGCCCGAGGTTGGCGAACGTCTTGAAGTGGAGCGCGGTGGCGACGAGCGACTTGCCCGAGCCCGTCGGGGTGTCGAGCACCACGTGGTGCCCGGCGAACAGCTCGAGGATCGCCTCTTCTTGGTGCGCGTACAGCTTCAGGCCGTGGTCGGCGGTCCACTCCAGGAACGCGTCGAGCGCGTCGCTGTCGCTCCCGAACCCGAATTCGGGCACCCGCGACGCGAGGGACGGGACGGTCATGCGTAGCTCCAAGCACCGGACTTCACGAGGGCGCCGGTCGGCGACCCGGGCCGCGTGCCGCGCGCTCGCCTCATAGCGCGGCGGCCACCACCTCACACGACGTCGCGCGCACCCGCGCGTGGGTTACCGGGAGAGCCTGGAGGGAGCGTGGCCTTCTTCGTCACCTTGTCGATCATCACGATGGCAGCCTGCCAATCGCCGGAGGAGGGCAAGGAAACCGCGGCGCCCACGAGCGAGTCGGCCTCCCCGACCGAGACGGGCTCGCCGACCGCGCCGTTCACGCCCGAGCACGCGTACGACGCCCCGGGCCCGTACACGGTCGGCACCTACGACACGACGGCGCCCGGTTCCACCGGTGAGACGCTGCGCCTCCAGGTGTGGTACCCGTCCACCGAGGTGGGTGAGGCCGCGCTGTACGAGGAGCTGTGGCCGGGCACCGCCTACACGGGCGTGGCCGGGGCCTGTGAGGCGCCGCGCCCGGTGATCGTGTTCAGTCACGGCAACGCCGGCGTCCGGTGGCAGTCGGCCGAGATCGTCGAGCACATCGTCAGCCACGGCTACGTCGTCGTCGCGCCGGACCACCCCAACAACTCCGTCTTCGACCACAACTTCACCGTGTTCGACGAGACGCTCGTCCGGCGCCCGGCCGACGTCGCCGACGCGTTCGACGCGTTGGTGGCGCTGTCCGAAGACCCGACCGACGCCACGTCCGGCTGCGTCGACCTCTCGGCCGGGTACGCGGTCGCGGGCCACAGCTTCGGGGGCTACACGGCCTACGCGGCGGGCGGCGCCACCGTCAACGACCCCGATGGTGGCGGCGCGCTCGACCTCTCCGACCCGCGGGTGTGGGCGGTGCTCACCTGGGCGCCGTGGGACGCGTTCGGGGCGATCACCACCGGGACGTCGGCGATCGAGGTGCCGGTGATGTGCCTGAGCGGCCTGCTCGACGCTACGACGCCGTGGGGGCAGGTCACCGCGCTGTACGACGCGCTCGAGGTCGAGCCTCGGTACCTGGGCCAGCTCCCCACCGCCGGTCACTACAGCTTCTCGCCGGTGGCGTGCGCTACTGGGGGGGTTGGGGATGGGTGCGGCGACGGCTTCATCGACCTCGAGCGGGTCACGGTCCTGGTCGCGACGTCGTCGTTGGCGTTCTTGGAGTCGATCGTGACGGATCCCGGGGCGATCGAGCACCGGGCGGAGGCGTCGGACGACCTGGTGTGGCAGGACTGAAGGAACGGGAGGCTGTGACCCGTCCCCTGACCGTCGTCAGGGAGGGATGGTCGGCTTGCAGGCCGCACCGCTCGGCACACCCGCGCCTCCCACGAGGCTGGCGGCCTGAAAGCCCGCGCTCCTGAACGATCTTTGATCGGGTCAAACATCCAAGCGAAGCGCCTCGGCGTGCGCGTGACCTACCCTCCCAGGCTCGCTCCCCCGTCGTCAGGGCACGTAGGTGTGCACCCCGAACGCTACGTCCGTCGCGTCGCGGGGGCCGTTCGCGACCACCAACACGCGGCCCGCCGACACGTGCAGCCCCGACCGGTCGGACAGCGCCACCGACGCCTTCAGGCGAGCCTTCAGCTCTCGATAGTTAAGGGCCGCCCACCGGTCCGGGCTGTCGTACCACACGTCGAGCCACGCGTCTCCGTACGCTACGCCGCCCATCCGCGCCAGCCCGGACAGCCCGACCTCCAGGGTGACGGCGCGATGGGTGCCCCGACCCTCCACCCCCCCGACGACCACGTCTCCAGGCACCTCAGCGCCGGGTGCCCGTGTGAGCACGTGGGCGTAGTGCGCGTACACGAGCAGGCCGCCCGCGGGCAACACCGGCTCCACCACCAGCGATCCGACGGCGGACGTGGTGCCGAGCCCGGCGTTCGTCCACCGATCCCGCGTCGCGACGTTCCAGGGGTCTCCCCGAACCCCCCCGCCCAGGACCACCCGCACCGGCCCCGTCAGGGCGCCGTACCGGGCGTGCACTCCCGCCTCGCCCACCGTGAACACGGGCGCGCACCAGTCCCCCTCCCCAGGGCACGGGCCGCGTGAGCCGACCGGGAGGACCGTGTTGTAGACCACCGGCGCGTCCACCGACACCTGAGCCCGCCGCCCCAAGCCCCACGCCCCGTAGAGGTCGAGGCGGCTGCGCACCTGGCGATCCCGAAGCTGCGGCCCGGCGCCCGTCGCGAAGGTAGACACCCCCACCCCGGTGTACCCGACGAGCGCGCCGGCGGGCAGCACGCTGCCCGACTCCGCGAGCGCGACGCAGACGAGGGTGAGCCACACGATCACCACGACACCGGCACCGCGCGGGTGATCATCATCGGCTCCGGGGCCGAGTCCGGCGCGACACACTCGAGGTCGATCGTCCACATCAACGCATCCCCTACAAACCCGTACACCTCGTCGACGCGCGCGCAGGTGACGACCGTCGACGCCCCGTCGCGGGCCAACACCCCCCCTTGCACCGGACACCACTCCGGCAGGTCGAGCACCTCGACGATCTCGGCGACGTCGGGCGTGGCGACCGACAGCACGAGCCCGCGGGAGGGCGCGGCGCCGTCGAGGCCGTTGTCGAGCAGCAGGAGGCGCCCGGACGCGTCGAGCGCGGCGGCGTGTGGGGCCTCGAAGGCGACGTCGCCGGTGACCGACGACGTCAGCGCGCGCGCGCCGGTGATGCCCGGCCCGTCGCGGCCCTCGACCGCCCACCCGAGCGCCCCGAACGTAGCCGACCCTGGGTCCCCGTCGACCGACACGACGGCGTCGAGGTACCGAAACCCAACGAGCAAGCTACCGTCCGAGTGGGCGTACAGGCTGTTGGCGTGGGCGAGCGATCGCGCCCCGGGGAACACACCGAGCCAGTAGGCGTCGAAGTCCTGGGGCACGACCTGATCGGCGTCGAACCAGCGGCGGGTGTCGAGGTCGCCGACGAGGCGCCCAGCGTCGTCGAACACCGCGACCCCGTCGACGATCAGCGCGTCGTCTTCGAACGCGTAGAGCACGTAGGTGCGCCCGCCGGCCCGCGCGACGTCGTGGTGGGCGAGCCCGGACAGGCCGGCCGCCGCGAGGTCCCAGTCGGCCAGGATCGACCCGTCGACCGCGACCTCCAGCAGCCGAGCGCGGCCCATCACCGCCACCACGGTGCCCTGCTCGGTCCACGCGTACGCGACGTTGGCGACGCCGGGCGCCACCGCGGACAGGTCCTCGTACCAGACGAGGCGCCCCGCGCCGTCGACCATCACCAACGTGCCGGGGGAACCGCAGCTCTCGAACAGCAGGGCGTCGACGTCGGGCGCTCCGGTGACCACCGCCGCCGGGGCGATCCCCGCCGG
>CAIUDO010000391.1 GCA_903897935.1 uncultured Pseudomonadota bacterium | reverse complement strand
TGAGGCTGATACCTGATTGCTGATTGCTCCGACCTTTCTCGGCTAAGTGATCGGCATTGGCCCTAAGCGGCGCGAGCCACGCTTCGTTGCGCTCGTGCCCGGTTGTGGATCGGAGCGCGTGAGCGTACGTTGGCCCACGGAAGGGGGAGGTCCATGTCCGATCCGTCGTCGGGCCCTCCGAGGTGGGCGCGGATCGTGCTGTCGCTGCTGGTCGTGTTCCACGGCGTGGCTTCGGTCGGCAGCGTGCTCAGCGAGACCCCGGTCGGCGACACCATCCGCGTGGTGACGCGCCCGTGGGAGAAGCGCCTCGGTGTCCACCAGACGTGGCCGATGTTCGGGAGCCCGCCGCGCGGCACCACGACGCTTCGGTTCATCGGCCGGCGTGACGACGGCTCCGAGATCGAGCTGGAGGTCCTGCCCGGAGAGCCCGATCCGAACGGGGTGATCTGGACGTACGCGCGCGGGGCGAAGCTCGAGCGCAACGCGAGCGAGACCAAGCGCGACTACCTACGCGGCAGCTTGTTCCGCTACGCGTGCCGCACCAACGACGGCGTCGACCGGGTGCGGATCGAGCGGGTGACCCGGCGTTCGCCCAAGCCGGGCAGCACCGACGTCGGCCCCCGTGACACCTGGAAGGTGTCCTCTGAGCAGCTGCACGACTGGAAGTGCCGGTGAGCCCGCTGGCGCGGCTGTGGGCCGCCTGGGATCGCTGGTGGTTCGTGCCCGTCGACGCGCGTGTGCTCGCCGCGATGCGCATCAGCCTCGGCGTGATGCTCACGGTGTCGTGGGTGCTGCTGTGGCCCGAGCTCGAGCTGCTGTACGGCGACGAGGGGCTCGTCGACCACCGCGTCGTGACGCGAAGCTGGACCGATTGGCGCATCAGCCACCTCGACAACCTGTCGGGCCCCGGGCTGCACGCGGCGCACGCGTTGGGGCTCGTCGCGTTGTTGGCGTTCACCGCTGGCTTCGGGACGCGGGTCGCCAACGTGCTCGTGGCCGCCGCGCTCGTTGGCCTCTACCATCGCGACCCGTGGATCCAGAACGGAGGCGACCGACTGCTGCGCATGTGGGCGCTCTACATGTGCCTGACCCCGTCGGGCGCGGTGTGGTCGATCGACGCGTGGATCCGCGACCGGCGGGGCGCGCCCGCGATCACCACCGTGCCGATGTTCGGGCTGCGCCTGGTGCAGCTCCAGGTGTGCTGGATGTACCTCGACACCGGCGTCGAGAAGCTGACGGGATCCGGGTGGACGGACGGCTCGGCGATCTCGTGGGCGCTCGGCGATGGCACGTTCAACCGCGCGCCTTGGCTGATCGACCCGCTGCTGTACACGACGGTCGGGCAAGCGGCCGCGTACGTGGTGACGCTGTTGACCCTGGTGTGGGAGCTGCTGTTCGTGCCGCTGGTGCTGTGGCGCCGCACACGCGCGGTGGGCCTCGTGGTGGGGATCGTGCTGCATCTGGGCATCTTCCTCACGATGTCGGTCGGCATGTTCGGCCCGGCGTCGGTGTGGGGCTACCAGGCGTTCTGGTGGGACCGCTGGCCCTGGCGTGGTCGGGCGTCAGCGGGTGGGCGCGGCGCGGGCTAAGGTGCGCGTATGCGCGCTCCGTGGTTCGTGTTGCTGGTGGCTTGCGTGGGGCGCGGCGAGTCCGCGGGCCCGCCCGAAGAGACGTCGACGGGGTCGAGCTCGTCGGCGAGCGAGGCCACACCCAGGCCCTCGGACTCCGAGCCCGCGCCCACCTCGCGCGTGGTCGACGTGCTCGTCTTGTTCGACGGCGCCCCCGCGCCCGGGGTCGGCGTGGTGCAAGGCGGGCGCTCCGACGTCGTCGCGTGGACCGGCGACAACGGCACCGTCACGGTGGAGGCCGACCTGACCGTGGTGGGTGACCACTACCTGATCGCGAACCACCCGGACGCGCGTAACGGAGGCGTGAAGGTCCCCGACGACGACGGCGCGTCGGTGACCATCCAGTTGTTCTCGTTCGACCGCACGGACAACGAAGCGTACCAGTTTCAGGCCGCCGGGCGGACCACCCACGAGAGCACCACGAACGAGTGCGCGCACTGCCACGTCACGATCACGTCGGATTGGGCGGCCTCGCCCCACCGCGGCGCGGCGTCGAACCCGCACGTGCAGGACGTGTTCGCCGGCAGCAGCCAGTGGAAGGACGAAGCGAGCTGCCGCGCGGTCGGCGGCTCCTGGTGGCTCGGCGTCGCGCCCGGATCGTTGCTCCCACAGCACAAGTGCTATGTGGGTGACGGTGCGCTACCTGCGTTGAACGCCGACTGTGGAGTGGTTGGTCCCTGCGACGGGGTAGCGGCGGACACCGGCGGCTGCGCCGATTGTCACGCGCCCGCGATCGACGGCGCGCTTGGGGGGCGCGACCTGCTCGACGCGACGGGGATCGCGTTCAGCGAAGGCGTGACGTGCGACGTGTGCCACAAGGTCGCCGAGGTCGACCTCGACGCCCCGCTGGGTGGGGTCGGCGGCAAGCTGAAGCTGGTGCGCCCGAGCGAGCCGTCGCCGTCGCCGCTGCTCGGGGCGTGGTCGCCGCTGGTGTTCGGCGCGTACCGCGACGTGATCAACCCTGCGATGGGCGCGGTCTACAACCCGCTGTTCGAGGGGGCGGAGCTGTGCGGCGGGTGCCACCAGCTCGACGCGCCGGTGACGGTGCCGGGGCGGGTCGCCGACCCGTCGCGGTGGCCGGACGGGCGCCTCCCGGTGCAGTCGACGTACGAGGAGTGGCGCGCTGGCGCGTTCGGGGCGGCCGGGGTCGCGTGCCCGGCGTGCCACATGCCCCCGGCTCCGGAGCTTGGGAACGCGGCCGATCTGTACACCGAGTTCCATGACGTGCTGGTCGGGATCTCCGCGGGGTGGGAGCGCCCACCCGGCGCGGTGCGGCACCACTCGTGGGTCGGCCCGCGGCAGCCCGAGAGCGGCATGTTGGAGCTCGCCGCCACGGTGTCGGTCGACGGTCACCTCGATGGCGCCGAGTGGGTCGCCGAGGTCACCGTGCGCAACTCGGGGGCCGGCCACGCGCTTCCGACCGGGGAGCCGATGCGTCAGCTCTACCTGGTCGTCGACGCCACCTGCGACGGCGCGCCGCTGCCCGCGACCGGCGGCGACGCGGTGCCGGAGCTCGGCGGGGCCGTGTTGTCCCGAGGGGCGGGCGACGATCTCAGCCGCTGGCCGGGCGCGCGGGCGGGCGACGTGATTCGGGTGATCCGCCAGGACGGCTGGCGTGAGGATCCGGGCCCCGGCCCGTTCGGCGACGGCACGTTCACTGGGGCCGCCCGCGGGCTCGAGCGCTGGGTGGTGGTGGGCTCGGTCGGGGTGGTGTTGGCGTCTGGCCGCGGCGACGTCGTGCTCGACGGCCCGCTCCCCGACGGCGACCGCTACCTGCTCGTTCGCCCGGGCCTGATCGAAGACGGCAGCCCGCCGAGCACCCTCGCGGGCGCGTCGGGGTTCGTGTGGGCGCGCGTGCTGGTTGGCGCCGACGGCCGGCTCGCTGTGCCGCACTTCGCCGCGGTCGACGTGGTGCGCGACAACCGGCTGATGCCGGGGGCGTCCGTCACCACGGAGCACCGGTTCGTCGCGGGCTGCGTCGCGCCGGTTGTCTCGGCGAAGCTGGTCTATCGGCCGTTCCCGAAGGACCTGGCCGACCAGCGCGGGTGGGCCGTCGTCGACCGCGTGATCGCCGAGGCGTCGCGATGATGCCCCTGCTCGCCCTCGTGATCGCGTGTCGCCCGGCCGTCGAGTCCGCGGCGCCCGCTGACCCGGCGTCGCCCGCGCCCACTACGCCGCCGGTCACGACGCCGCCCGAGGCCCCGATCGGGTCGCCGTCGTCTGCCGAGGACCTCGATCCTGCCGACGGGAGCGTGTCGTATGCACTCACCGCGGCGCCCGGGACGTGGGCCTCGGGCGGCGTGCTCGTCGACGGGTACGCGTACGACGGTCAGGTCCCCGGGCCGACCCTGCGCGCGCGCGTCGGGGACACCGTCACCGTCACGCTCACCAACACGCTGCCCGACCCGACGACCATCCACTGGCACGGCGTGTCGGTGCCGTGGGCGATGGACGGCGCGACCTGGATGGACGACCCGGTCGCCCCTGGCGCGACCTTCACCTACACGTTCGTCGCGGAGCGAGCGGGCACGTTCTGGTACCACCCGCACTTCGACACCGAGCGGCAGGTCGACCTTGGACTGTATGGCATGTTCGTGGTCGAGGATCCCACCGATCCACCCGTCGCCGCGCTCGAGCTCGTGCTCGACACCGTGGCCTCGGCCGACGCGCCCGCAGGGGGCCACGGCGGGGCGGCGTCGGGCTGGACCGTGAACAGCGCCGCGCAAGGAGGGCGCGCCGAGGTCACGACCGGGCCCGCCCGGGTGCGCCTCGTCAACACCAGCAACGACGGGTACGCCGCGCTGGTCGGCCCCCTCCGGGTCATCGGCGCCGATCAGGGGCTCGCTGCCGCGATCGTCGAGGAGCCGCTGCTCGTGCTCGCGCCGGGTGACCGCGCCGAGCTGGAGCTCCTTGCGACGACCACGCTCACGTTGACGCCGTACTCGGTCGACGGTGGGGCGGCGTGGGGCGAGCCGACGCCGCTGATCACGGTCGAGGTGCCGTCGTCGGAGCCGGCGGCGTGGGCGGTCTCCGGCGCCGCTCCGTCGCTGGACCCTGGGCTCACCGACGTCACCTACACCCTGCAGGGCTCGGGCGACGTCTGGCTCATCAACGGCGAGATCTGGCCGGACGTGACGATCGAGCGCCTGCCGCTGGGCGCGTCCGCCGTGATCGAGGTCCGCAACCTGTCAGCCGCGAACCACCCGTTTCACCTGCACGGCCACGCGTTCGAGGTCTTGTCGGTGGACGGGGTCGCGCCGACGTCGCGGCGCATCGAGGACACCCTCGACGTTGCGATCCGCCAGACGGTCCGGCTGCTGCTCGTGGCGGACAACCCCGGCGAGTGGATGGCGCACTGTCACATCCTGCCGCACGCCCACGACGGCATGATGACCGTGCTCGCGATCGAGGAGGGATGAGCGCTTCATGGCGGCTGCTCGGCGCGCTCCACGGGTGCCTCGACGACGCGAGCGCGCCCGCGACGCCCGTCGTCGCCGGGGTGATCGGCGACCTGGCCCCCGACGCGGGCGTGCACCTCGACGTGTGGGGGGCCGCGTCGGCGCCGTTCGTCGGGGTGCAGGACCCGTGCTCGGAGGGCTCCAAGAGATCGTTTGTATTCGATACGGCCACCGGCGCCCCGGTGTGGGCGATCGCGTACCCGATCGCGGAGGCCGACCCGAACGGCCTGATTCGGTTCACTGAGGCCCCGCTGGGCTTGCTGGTGGGCTTCGGGGGGCGGATCGTGCTCGGGTTCGACTACGACGGGGCCGAGATCCTGCGGGTCGACTTCGGGACCGAGCTGCTGCACCACGAGCTCCGGGCCGAAGCGGGAGGCGGCTTCTCGGCGTTGTTCCACGAAGACGTCGATGGGACGCTGCTCGACGGCGTGCTGACCTGGCGCGACGGCGCGGTGGTGGAGCGCTGGTTCTGGGGGGATCATGCCGCCTGGGAGCCGGTCTCGGGCCAGTGGAGCCACGCCAACTCGTTCGATCGGCACCCCGACGGGTCGTTGTTGTTGTCGTTCTTCGCGCTCGACGCCGTCGTCGCGGTGGCGCCCGACGGAGCGCCGCGGTGGGCGCTGTCGGGCGGGAGCTCGAACCCGCTGCTCGGCCCGCAGCTCAGCGTCGACACGCGCGTCTGGCCGCCGGGCTTCTTCAGCCAGCACTCTGCCCGGTGGGTCGACGGTGGCGTGGTGTTCCTCGACAACGGGCACGCGCGTGGCCTGTTCGTCGCGGTCGACGACGCCGAAGGAACGGCCACGATCGAGCGCGCCTATAAGGCGATCGCGTTCGACAGCGCCATGTGCACGACCCCGTACGGCACGGTCGAGCCCGTGGGCACGGACGGGGTGCTCGTCGGATGTCGCGACGGCGCGCGGATCCTCGAGTACGGCCTCGGCGACGGGGCGCTCCGATGGTCGGGGGAGGCGGTCTGCCCGAACGGCGCGGTCCCGACCCAAGCCTACAAGTGGCAACCCCTGTACGACGCGGGGTGGGCCGGGGGCTAGCCCTTGAACAAGCGGTCAGCAGTCAGCGGTCAGCGGTCAGCCCGGTCAAAGCCATGCATCGCTCAGCGGCAGCCGACCGGGTTGTTCGCGTTCAGGTGAAGGTCGGTTGGGTCACCATCGCGCCATTGTCAAGCTG
>CAIUDO010000390.1 GCA_903897935.1 uncultured Pseudomonadota bacterium | reverse complement strand
AGGTAGTCCACCGCGTCGTGCAGGTACGGACCGTCCAGGTTGGTCGCCCACAAGCTGTCCGTGCCGCCCGGACCCGCGGCGGGCACCCCCCACTCCCACTGGCGGGTGTCGCCCGACGCGGCGAACCCGCCGTCTTCGACCGCGAAGTCCCAGCTCGCGACTGGGACCGCAGCCGCCGCGAAACATGGAACGAACATGATCATTCGCCGCTCCCCGTGACGAGGTAGTCGACGAGGACCACGGCGCCGGGCGGGGGGGCGGTGTCGAACACGATCGCGGCGTCGTCTAGCGACCAGCCGTCGAGCTGGCGCTCGGTGTCGATCGCGACGCGGACCGAGCTCGGGATCGGCGCCGCCGCGAGCTCGAACCGGGTCGGCCAGTTCACGACGACGTCGGCCACCGCGTCGACGATCGGCCCGAAGTCGGCGCCGCAGATCGACGACACGACGCCGCCCGTCGCGGCGGCCACCTCGGCGTAGCGGGTCCCGGCCTGCGCGTTGCCCGTCGCGCCGACGCACCCCGACGGCACGTCCCCGACGACCACCGACACCGACGCCGGGCCGGCCGCGCGGTCGTACACCGACAGCTCGTCGAGGAACACGCCGACCGGGTCGTCGCCGAGCGCGTCGGTGCTGCCGTCGTCGGCGTCGGACAATACGACGACGTGCAACGTGGCGTCGGAGCGCAGGAAGCCGGCGTTGGGCGATCCGGGCGCCGCGAGCTCGAGCGCGAGCAGGGTCGCGGCGAGGCCAGCCTCGGGCGCCGAGCCGTCGACGCCGGGCTGCGCGCGCGCCTCAAGCAGCGCGCGCACGTCGGGCACGGACGGCGTGAGCACGTATGGCGTGCCGATCAGCCACCCGGCTTCCCCCGGCCACAGCGTGGTGGTGGTGACGCCGATCTGCCAGGCGAGGTCGACCTCATCGAGGGCCTCGGCGAGATCGCCGATCGAGCTCGCCAGCGCGGCCTGCTCCTGCTCCATCGACGCCGTGTCGTCGATGACCAACAACAGGTCGACGGCGGGCAACGACGCCTGCTGGAACTTCTCCTGCACCGCGACGAGCAGCTCGGGCGGCGGGACGGTGCCGACCGCGCCCACGCCGAACTCGCCGCACCCCGAGAGGGCGACGAGCAACACGGCGCGCGTGGACGCTGAGCGACGCAAACGAGACTCCAGGCGGCGGGACGCGCTATTGTACGACGCTCGCGGGCGCGCGCCAGTGGCCCCGCCAGGAACGAAGCGTGCGAATCTCTGTTCGGTACTTCGCGATGTTGCGGGAGCGGCGCGGCGCGCCCTCCGAGGTCGTGGTCGTCGCCCCGGGGGCCACCGTGGGCAGCTTGTACGCCGATCTGTTCCCCGAGCCGCGCCCGCGTGTGGGGTTCGTCGTTCGCGGCGAGGTGGCCCCCGCCGACGCGCCGCTCGCCGACGGCGACGAGGTGTTGTTCTTGCCGCCGGTCGGAGGAGGCTGACCATGTACCAGTTGGTCGACGGCGCGCTCGATCGCGGCGCCATCGAAGCAGCGGTCACCACCCCCGAGCACGGCGCGGTGCTGGTCTTCGTGGGGGTCACCCGCGATCACTTCGAAGGGCGGCGCGTCGTCCGGCTGTCGTACGAGGCGTGGGACGAGGGCGCGATCACGGAGATGCGTCGCATCGGGAGCGAGATCGAGCAACGGTGGCCCGGCGCCCGCGTCGCGATGGCGCACCGGATCGGCGACGTGCCGCCGGGAGAGGCGTCGGTGGTGATCGCGGTCGGCACCGCGCACCGCGCGGCATGCTACGAGGCCAGCCGCTACGGCATCGAGCAGCTCAAGGCGCGCGTGCCGATCTGGAAGAAGGAGCTGTACGAGGATGGCGCATCGTGGAAGGAGAACCTCCCCTCCTGAGGGTGAGCGCCCTCGGTTCCGTCCGCCCGCCGCCGACGATCTTCGGCACCCCGAGGCCAACCCGTACCTGGACGCGCACCGCGAGTGGTCGCCCGAGGTGGTGCCCGCCGACGTCGCCCACACCTTCCATGGTCGGTGGGAAGCCGCGTTTGGTCGGAGCGCTCCCCTGCACGTCGAGATCGGCAGCGGGAACGGCTTCTTCTTGGCGGGCACGTGCGCGGCCCACCCGGAGTGGAACGTGCTCGGGGTGGAGATCCGCTACAAGCGCGCGGTGTTGTGCGCCCGCAAGCTGCGCGCCGCTGGCCTCACCAACGGGCGCATCGCGCGGTACGACGCGTTCTACCTCGATGACCTGTTCACGGACGGGGCCGCCGCCGCGCTGTACGTCAACCACCCCGACCCCTGGCCCCGTGAGCGGCACGCCAAGAACCGCCTGATCTCACGGTGGTTCCTCGAGGAGGCGGCGCGCATCTTGCAAAGCGGGGCGCCGCTCCGCCTGAAGTCCGACTATCTGCCGAACATCGAGCGGCTCACCTTCCACCTCGACCACGACGACGACGGCGAGCCGGCGCCGCGGCTGCCGTTCGACGTCACCGGCCGCGCCGACGACGTCACCACCGGCCCCGCCCCGTGGCCCGACGACATCGAGACGAACTACCAGTCCAAGTTCCGAAAGCGCGGGCTCCCGGTGTACGCGGTCGCCCTCGCGCGCACGTGATCAGCGCGCTCCTGGCGGTCGGGACCGGGATCGCCGCCGAGCCCGACCGGTCGGCGCCCCCGCGGCCACCGGCCCCGGTCCCGTGGCCGCACGCCGACCCGATCGTGCTGTGGGAAGACGGTCCGGCGCGGGTGCTCGGGGTGGACGTCGACGGCTCGGACGACGCGGTGGTGCGCGTGTTGTGGCCAGGCGCGTTCGCGTGGCGCGACGCCGACCTCATGACGCTGGAGGCGGTGTGGCCGTGGGGCACCGACGGCCACCCGAGCTGGGATCTCGACGACGCGCTCGAGCAGATCGGCGGCGGGCT
>CAIUDO010000389.1 GCA_903897935.1 uncultured Pseudomonadota bacterium | reverse complement strand
GCGTCGGGGCGCACGAGGCCGCCCCCGTGGATCGACGCCATCGCGGCCACGCGGTCGCCGAGCGCGCCCGCCAGGTACAGCGCCTGCCGGCCGCCCATGCAGTAGCCGACGACGCCCACCGGCCCGGCGAGCACGTCGTCGGTGGCGTGGAGCGCGTCGAGCAGCGCGCCGACGTCGGCGATCACGTCGGACGGGCGGAGCGCGTTCATCAAGGCCAGGACGCGCGCGCGCTCGGCAGGGTCGGAGAACGTGGTCGCCGCGTCGAACGCGGCGTATGGCCCGGAGCGCCAGTACAGCTCGGGCTGCACGACCGCGTACCCGGCGTCGACGTAGCGCTGCGCCATCGCGTCGAGCGCTGGCCGCAGCCCGAGCGCGTCCATGCAGAACACGACGAGGGGGGCCGGGCCCCCATCGCGGAGGAACAAACGGCCATGCGCGACGCCGTCTGGGGTCGGCCACATCACGACGCGGCGCTCCATCAAGCCTCCGAGGTCCAGGTGGGGGGGCGCGAGAACGCGCACGGGATCGACCGGATCGCCGAGAGCACCTCACGAAGCGGCTCGATCGGCGTGTCGTGCGCGAACGCGAGCTCGACCGCGTCGCTGACGCCCCCGAAGCGGGCGGCGATCGCGTCGGGCAGGTCGCGCCACGGCGCGACGACCGTGAACGCGCGCAGCACGTCGTCAGGGACCGCGGCCGCCATCTCCTCCCAGCGCCCCACCCGCGACAGGTGGTGCAGGCGCGCCGCCAGGTCGTCCCAGCCGTGGAGCTGCATGACCGGCAGATACGCTGGGGTCGAGGCGTAGAACGCGACCCGGTAACGGATCTTCTCGACCATCCCCCGCACCGCGTCGTCGTCCGGGCCGGTCGCGACGAACCCGCCGCCGCACACCTCGATCGTGTCGCGGGATCGCCCACTCTGGGAGAGACCGGTCGCGATCTCGGGCGAGACGACCTCCTCCAGGTACCGACGCGTACAGAACCCATGCAACCGCACGCCGTCAGCGACCCGGCCGGCGAGCCGCAGCATCGCCGGGCGCACCGCCGCCGTGTACACCGGGATCGGCCCGAACGCCGACGGCGCGTGCGCGAACTCCGGGGTCATGAGCGAGAAGCGGTACGGGTCCACGTCGTAGCGCAGCGGACCGCCCGCTTGCCAACACGCCCAGATCGCGCGCAGCGCGCCCACGTACGCCTCGAGCGCCCGCGCGGGCGCGTCGGGCCACCTGACGCCGAACCGCCGCTCGACGTGGGGCTTGACCTGGGTGCCGAGCCCGAGCACGAGCCTCCCCCCACTGTTCTCGTGCAGCACACGCGCGGCGGTGGCGACCACCATCGGGCTGCGCGGGAACGCCACCAGGATCGCCGTGCGTAAGCTGACCCGCGACGTCGCGAGGGCGGTCACGGTCAGGGTCTGCAAGGGATCGTTGGTGATCTCGGGGCACGCGACGGCGTCGAAGCCGGCGGCCTCGGCGGCGCGCGCGGTGGCTTGCAGCCGCGGCCACGGCTCGTCGTGGATGAACGCCTCGACGCGCATCGGCCCTCCGGGACCCGGAGCCTACTCCACCGCGCCGACCGGGCGCGCGGACTGCGGCGCGATCGGCCCCCACACGAACATCCGCCCCAGCGGCTGGGCCGGGCCGCCCTCCCCGGCGCGTAGGGCCTCGATCCAGGCGTCCTCCGCGGACATCCCGGCGGTGAGCCGCTCGACGATCTCGCGGCACGGAGCCTCGGACCCACACGACACCACCCGGTCGACACCCGCGGCGCGCGCCGCCGCCAGCACCGGCTGGGGCGCCGCCACCACGACGAGCGTGCCGACGGCGTCGAGATCGGTGGTCGCTACCTCGGCGGCCGTCCACAACCCGTCCGACAGCGGATCCGGGCCGCCATCGCCGAGCGCCATCGACGCCGACCACGAAGGCCGAACGCCCGGGACCAACGGCACACCCGCGTCTGGAGCCGCGAGCACACGCGGCGCCCACGACGCCTCAACGCCGTCGACCGTGCCCGCGGCGTCGAGCACGAGCACCGCGCGCGACAGCCCGCAGCGCACCGACGCCTCGGCGCCGACCCCGGCCGCCTGGACCAGCACCCCCTCCCCCGCCGGCGCGCCGGACGCAGGATCGAACAACGACGCCGCGTAGCGCAGGCCCGACGACCACAGCGGCCGCCCGTCTGCGCCGGTGAGCAGGTGGAACGGCACCGAGCCGACCACGCCGCCCGGGACGACGACCACCCGCCCCTCGACGCGCAGCGGCGTCCACACCACCGCCGACAGCGCCGCGAGCTCCTCCGTCGCCGGCCCCGCGCCCCACGCCTGGGCCAGCGCGCCGAGCGCCGGCGACACCGCCTCGATGGTGCCGAGGTCCACCCGGCGCACGCCGCGGGCGTCGACGACGAACGCCCCCACCCGGTCGGCGGACGCGACGAACCACACGAGCGTCTCGCCCGCGAGCGCCCGCTGGAGCTGGTCGACCGCGCCGACCGGGTGCGCGAGCGCGCCGCCGGGCCGGCAGGAGGTCGGCCCTCCAACCTGCCGGAGCGACGCCGCGAACTGCGCGACGCCCACCTCACCGCACGGGTCGTCGGCCCGCGGCGCGCGGGCCCACGCCAACGCGAGCACCAGGTCGAGGCGGTGGTCGGCGCGGACCTGGTCCGTCCACAAGAGCGGATCGATCTGCAGCGCGAGCCGGGTGGCGCAGTCGTCGGCCCACGCCGCGCCCGCCCCGCGACACACCCCAGCGACCTGCCACGCCGCCGGTGAGACCAGCTTGAACGCTTGCTTCGACGCCCCACGCGCCAATGCCACCCGCCCGAGGGACGCCGCGTCGGCGAGGCGCGCCCATGCTTCGACCGCCCCGCCCGCGGACGTCAACCCGAGCGGCTCCCGCGCGGCCGCGCGCTCGTTCCCGCTGAGCGCGACGGTGGCGGCGCGCTCGACGAGCGCCGCGGTGTCGAGCGTCGGCACCCCGTCGACCACGTCCTCCGGCGCCGCGAGCACCCGCGCCTCGCTCGCGAGGCTGCGCGCGTCGGCGAGGCGGCCCGCCGTCCACGCGATCTCCGCCCCGACCGCCAACAACGCGGCGCGCTCGGTCCGGGCCTCCGGCGTGCCCTCGAGCGCCTGCGCCCCAGCGCGCGCGGTGGCGAGCGCGTCGTCGACCTGGCCCTGCGCGGCGAGCGCCGACGCGGTGAGCGACGCGATCCTCGCGCGTAGCCGCGCCACGTCGGGGCCGTCGGGCAGCGTGCCCAGCGCGACCAGCGCCTCCTTGAGCGGCGGAAACGCCACGGTCGGGTCCGCCGTGGTTACCGCGAACCGCGCCTGCAGCAGCGCCGCGCGGGCCCGCAGCCAGCCGAGCCCGGGCCCACCGGCCTCGTCGAGCAAGGCGCCCGCGAACGCCCCCGTCGACGCCGCCCACAAGCTGTCCCCGTCGCGCGCGAGCGCCTCGGCCGCGCCGACCATCGCGCGGCCCACCACCGACGCCCCCTCGCCCTTCGGCAGGCGCTCGGCGCACGCGCCGCTCGCGAGCGCCGCCGCG
>CAIUDO010000388.1 GCA_903897935.1 uncultured Pseudomonadota bacterium | reverse complement strand
TGTCCGGAGTCGCCGTTCGCGAGCGCGTCGAGCAAGCGCCGGAGGCCGTCGGCGCCGTAGCGCTCCATGAAGTTCCTCGCGACCCGCTCACGCGTCGTACGCCCCACCTGGCACCTCCTTAGCGGCAAGGCCTTCGCTTAAGCCGAGCGACCCCAGCCGTCAGCGGTTAGCGGTCAGCGATTAGCTCGGTCAGAGCGCTCGATGCGGGTCTTCGAGGTTTACCGCGCGGCGGGCGGGCGCCACGGCCGCACGTCGCAGCTTCGCCGTCGGCCCGACCGCCCGAGGCAATGGCGATCACCCAGGATGCTGGTCAGATGAACGCCGGTCACCACGCGAGCCGGCGCCGCTCGGCGAGCCACGCCGCAACGGGCTGGAACACGTCGACGTCGGCGTTGGCCGAGAACAATGCGTCGGCGTGGCCGTAACCGGCCGGCAGCACCAGCTCGGTCGCCCGGCCACCCCATTGGTCCGCGGCGGCGCGCACCGCCTCGGGCGGGGCGATGGTGTCTTCGGGGGCGATGACGACGAGCAGGTCACCGCGCGCGTCGACCAACGCCTCCCGGTAGTCGAGCGTGCCGTACCGGTCGACCAACGACCCGTCGGCGAGCCACCGCATGACCTGCTGGACGAGCGGCGCCGGGAGCGGGCCGGCGCCCCACTGGAGCGCGCCGCGGAGGGTGCGGCCGTTCGTACCGGTCGGATCGCCGATCCACGGCGAAAGCAACGGGGCGAGGCTGCCGGCGGGCACCTCCCAGGTCGGCGGGAGCATGGCCGCGACCAGGCTCATGCGCCGAAAGCCGGTGGCCGGCCGCTGGAACCGGACGGGCGCGCACAGCGACGCGATCGCACCGATCGCGACGCTTCGTCGAGCGGCGGCGGCCAGCGCGAGCTGCCCCCCGAGGCCGTACCCGACGAGGTGCACGCGCGCGAACCCAGCGTGCGCCGCTGCGCGCGCGGCGGCGGCCGGCAGGTCCTTCTCGACGAGGTCGTCGAACGAGAACCCGGCGGCGCCGTCGGGCGCGACCGCGCCGCGATCGCCGCGGTGGGCCACCAGGAACACCGTGAAGCCGTGCTCGGCGAGCCGGGAGGCGAGGGTAGGGGTGTCGCCGATGCGAAACACGTCGGGCGCCGAGCCGAGCGCGTGCAGCAACAGCACCGGCTCGCCCGCGCCTCCAGGCGCTGGCGGAACGACCAGCATCGGCGCGTGCCAGCCGTCGGGGGCGGTGTAGTACAGCCGCGTCAGGGGCCGTGGGCGCGCGGGCAAGAACGGATCACGTGACGACGGGTTCGTGATGCGCCACGCGGCGGCGGCCCCCAGGTGAACCAAAGCGCGCGCCACCGAGCGGGTGGGTGGGGCGAGCGCAGGACGCGGCCGATCAAGGAGGGACATGGGGAGATGTCGGGGAAGATTGCCCGCTGCGGGGAGCAGCGGAGCGTGCGGAGGAGAAGGAGACGCGCGTCCTGCGCTCGACACCCTGGCCCTGGGGAGGCCGTAATGAACATACACGTGACGCCCGATCGTGTAAAGGCATCCGTGATCTTGAGCTGAAAATAAATGCGACCTCAAGGGTCGCGGTTGACGCGTCAAGCCCCGGCGCTACTCGACCTTCATCGACGCGACGGTGTCGGCGACCCAGGCTTCGAGGTGCGCAGACCGCCGCGCGGCGAGGGTGCCCTCGATGAACGCCTCGTCCATCGCCGCGCCGCCTTCCCCGGGGTCCACGCGGCTCGCGAGGCGGCCGACGAACAGCGTGCCGCCTTGCGCATAGACCTCGGGCAACACCGTCCCTACCGCCGCGGACGACGCGTCTTGCATCATCGCCTCGGGCGGGCCGAACGGGTTCTCTTCGCTGAGCGCGACCGGACCCGTCGACGTCAGCGCGAGCCCTTGTGGCTCGAGCACGGCCTCGGGCGACGTGCCCTGCTTCCACGAGGCGAGCAGGGACTCCGCGAATTGCGCAGCGACGACCGGCGCTTGTTGCTCACGAAGCAGCTTGGTCGCGATCTCGTCCTTCACCTCGTCGAACGGGATCTGCCGCGCCGGGACACGATCCTCGAGCAAGAACAGGCGAACCTGGCTGGCTTCGACGACCGGCTCCGTGATCTGGCCCGGCGACAGCGGGGCGAGCGCGGCGACGACCTCGGGCGCGAGGTCGGGCACGTTCAGCGCGCCGAGGCTGCCGCCGGTGCCAGCGCTCGGGTCTTCCGACCAGACCCGGGCGACCTCTTCCCACGCGGCGCCGCCGGCGAGCCGCTGCCGGATCGTGGCCATACGCGCTTCGAGCGCGGCGACGTCCTGGCCGTCTTGACGGGCGGCGAGGCGGATGACCTTGACGCGCACGCGCTCCGGCTGGTCGTACAAGCGCTGGAAGTCGGCGTCGTACGTCTGGCGGATCTGCTCGGCGTTGCTGGTGTGGAACGCGGCGAGGGCCGCCGCGTCCACGGTGACGTCGTCGAGGAAGGTGGTGGGCCGCAGGCGCACGTACTCGACGTCGACGGTGGTGTTGCCCGTGCGCCACGCCTGCTCGAGCTCGGCCTTCGAGGCGCCGGCGCCGAGCCAGACGAGCTGACGCAGGCGCTCGATCTCGATCTCCTCGCGCATCACCTGCTCGATGTCCGCCTCGGTGTACCCGAGCCGCTTGCGCACGTTGTCGTACAAGCGGGGGTCGAACTTGCCCTTGTCGTCGCGGAACGCCTCGATGGCGTGGATGCGGCGGGCGATCTCGGTGTCGCTCACCTCGATGCCGAGGTCGTTCGCGGCGTGCCGAAGCGCGACGCGCTCGATCACGGCCTGGCGGACCTCCTGGTTCAGCCGGGCCATCTCCTCTTCCGACAGCGCGCGGCCCCGCTGGGCCTCCTCGCGGCGCTGGCGCTGCTCGAGATCGCGGTAGAACGTCGTGCTCATGACGCGCTCGCCGTCGACCGTCATGACGACCTCCTGCGTGTCGCCTCCCGGCGAGCCGTAGAAGAACACGAACGAGATGACGACGAGCACGAGCATGACCTGGACCGCGGTCGAGTCCGATCCGCTGCGAAACCGCTCCAGCACACTCATTCGGCCTCCAAAGCGGCGTCGGCTATCCGAGCGCGCCCGACCGCGCGACCCGTCACGGGCGGGTGACGGCGCCGCTGTCGGGCGCCGGCTTACCCGTGGCGCCCTTCGATCCCGACGACGGCAGCCCGCCCCACCGGGTCGCCAGGGTGTCATCGGGTAGCTTGTTCCGCGCGTACCGCTTGCCCGCCGAGGCCATCCAGTCGGTGAGCGCCGCCTGGCGGGTCTCGTTCGTCGGGTGCGTGGACAAGAACTGCGGGACGCCCGACGGCGCCGCGACCTCCATGCGCTCCCACACCCGCATGGCCTGGTCCGGCGGATAGCCCGCGGACGCCATGTACATCGCGCCGATGACGTCGGCCTCGGACTCGTGCATCCGGCTGAACGGGAGCACGATGCCCACCTCCGCGCCGACGCCGAGCGCGCCGAGCAGCAACGCCGACTGCTCGGTGGTCAGCTCGGTCTTCTTGTCGATCAGGAGGTAGAGCGCGCCGAGGCCGCCGAGGACCGCGAGCTGCTCGGTGAGCCGCTCGGCGGAGTGGTTGGCCACGGCGTGGCCGACCTCGTGCCCCATGATGAACGCGAGGCCTGCTTCGTTCTGGGCCACCGGCAGCACGCCGGTGTAGACCGCGATCTTGCCGCCGGGCAAGCACCACGCGTTGATCATGCCGTCATCGTCGACGAGCTTGTAGGCCCAGTCGTACGACTCACCCGTCTGCTTCGCGATGCGCTGGCCGATCGTCTTGACGGTCGCGAGGTCGGAGCCGCTCGTCACGACCTTCTCGGCCGACAACAAGCTGTCGTAGGTGGACGCGCCGATGCTGTTCATCAGCGCGGTCGGGACAAGGTTCGGTTGCAGGCGCCCCGTGAACGGCACCTTGGCGCACGCGACCACGAGCGTCGCCGCTCCCACGGCCCCGATCAGGCCTCGTATCGACAGCTTCATCACGCCTCCCGACCGGGCCGCTGTAACACCGTGTGCGGTCGATCCACGACCGGTCGGGTGGCCGATCGTCACCATGATCATGTAACGAACGTAATCATGAGCGTTCTTGCCTTCGAGTGCCGGTCGCCCTTCCCCGCGCGGTCACAACCGTGCTAAGCTCCGCCTCCCCTCATTCGGCCGAGTCCCAGGCGATCCCCAGCCTGATCGGCCGCTCGGATGCAGCATGTTCGCTTCGGTGATCGGCTTGTTGTCGCAAGACCTCGGCGTCGACCTGGGCACGTCCACCACCCGCATCTTCGTGCGTGGTGTCGGCGTCGTGTGCCGTGAACCCACCGTCGTCACCGTCCACACCGACGCGCGTGGCCGGCGGAACGTGATGGAGGTCGGTGGGCCGGCGGAGCAGATGTTGTACCGGACCCCGCCGGATCTCGACGCGGTCCGTCCTGTTCGCGACGGGCAGATCGCCGACTACGAGGTGGCGGAGGCGCTGCTGATGCAGCTCGTACGCCGGGTGCAGACCCGCAACTCCTGGTTCGCGCCGCGCATGGCGGTTGCGGTGCCCCACGGCGCCGCCGAGATGGAGCTGCGCGCGGTCCGGGAGTGTTGTGAGGCCGCGGGCGCCCGCGAGGTGCACCTGGTGCCGCGCCCGCTGGCGGCCGCGATGGGGGCCGATCTTCCGGTCGATCTGCCGTCGGGCCACATGGTCATCGACGTCGGGGCAGGGGGCACGGACGTCTCGGTGCTGTCGTTGAGCGGGGTGGTGTGCTCGGTGACCGTCGCCGGGGGTGGCGATGGCATGGATCAGGCGGTCCTCCGGCTCATTCGGGAGCGCCACGGCCTCATCGTCGGTCCGCGGACGGCGCGCGCGCTGCGGGAAGCCGGGAGCGGGGGCGCCACCGGGTTGATGGCGCGCGGGCGGTGCGCGG
>CAIUDO010000387.1 GCA_903897935.1 uncultured Pseudomonadota bacterium | reverse complement strand
GGGTCGGGCGATGTGCGCAGGAACCGTGGTTTTCGGGGGGTGGCGTGCGTGCGAAGCGGGGCTTGTGCGTCGTCGGGCAGCCCGTCGTTGCGGTCGGCTGGGGCTTGGGGTAGGCTCCCAGGATGCTTGATGTTTCCTATCCCCATCGAGGAATGCCATGGACACCGACGCGCTGCTCAACCGCCACCTCAAGAACTTCGGCGCCGGCGACATCGACGCGCTCGTCGCCGAATATGCCGACGACGCCATCTTTCTCACGGCCCAGGGCGTGCTCCGCGGGCCCGCGGCGATCCGACCGCTGATCGAGGCGGTGGTCGGGGAGTTCTCGAAGCCCGGCGTGACCTTCGAGCTGATCAGCCGGCAGGTCGCCGGCGATCACGCCTACCTCTGCTGGCGTGCCGAGACCCCCCTGAACAGCTACGCGCTGGGCTCGGACACCATGACCTTCCGCGACGGGCTGATCGTGATGCAGACCGCCGCCGTCGCGGCGACGCCCAAGACCTGAACCGTCATGTCCCAAGAGGCCGAGGCGCAGGTGCGGGCTCTGGAGGCCCGGGTGGCGATGCTGGAGCACCAGCTCGGCCGCCAACGCCCGGGCACCTACGACCGGGATGAGTTTCTGGTGCGGGCCTTCGAAGACGCGCCGATCGGGATGGCGCTCGTGGGTCTGGACGAGCGGATCCTCGAGGCCAACGCCTCGCTATGCGCGATGCTGGGCTACGGGCACCGCGAGCTGTTGCAGAAGACGGTGCCGGAGATCACGCACCCCGACGACCTGCTCGTGGAGGCACGGCCGAAGGGCGAGATGAAGGAAGGCCAGTCCCTCTCTTTCGTGGTGGAGAAGCGCTACGTTCGGTCGGATGGTTCGGTGCTGACCGGACGCCTCTCGGTGACCGCCCTCTACGACGAGAAGCTGCAGCCGGCGTACTTCCTCGGCCAGCTCGAGGACGTGACCCGCGAGCGCGACGCGGAGCGCGCGAGGCTCACGCGCGAGGCGCAGTTTCGCACCCTCTTCGACCACGCCCCCGACGCCCTGGTGCTGATCGACGCGCGCGGCGCGGTGCAGAACATCAACGGTCCGGCCCAGCTTCTCTGGCCCGACCTGAACCCCGGCGACCTGCCCCCCGCGGAGCTCTCGCAGGCGAGCGCCGCGCTGCTCGCCGCGTCGCCCACGCTGCCGCCGAGCGACCCGTTCGACATACGGATCGAGACCCGGGACAGCGCCTTCGAGGGGGATGGCCGCGTCGCCCCGCTGCCGCTGCCGGACGGGCGCGGCCTGCTGGTGGCGATCCGCGACGTGACGGCGCGACGGCAGGCGGAGCGGGCGCTGGCGGCCGCGCTGGCGGACGTCTCGCGCACCCTCGAAGAGCGCGAGGTGCTCCTCAAGGAGGTGCACCACCGCGTGAAGAACAACCTGCAGATCGTGTCGAGCCTGCTCGGGATGCAGGCCGACCGGGCCACCGGCGAGACCCAGATCGCCCTGACGGACAGCGTGCAGCGGGTGCGCTCGATGGCGCTGATCCACCAGATGCTCTACAGCGACGGCGACCTCGCGAAGGTGGAGCTCGGGCAGTACGCCCGGAGCCTGGTGGGGCAGATCCGGAGCTCGCTCGGGTCCTCCGCGGAGGTGGCGGTGGAGGCCGATCGCGTGGAGATCTCCGTCGAAAGTGCGATCCCCTGCGGGCTCATCCTGAACGAGCTGGTGACCAACGCGTTGAAGCACGGCAGCTCGGCGGACGGGGTCTGCCGCCTGCGGGTGGAGGTGCGCGGCGAAGCGCAGGCCTTCTCGGTGACCGTCTCCGATCGGGGCAACGGGCTGCCTGCCGACTTCGACAGCCGGCAGCGCCAGTCGCTGGGTCTGCAGGTGATTCGCGCGCTCGTCCGTCAGCTCGGCGCGCGCCTGACCCACCGCAACGAGGGCGGGGCGGTCTTCACGCTGCAGACCGGCGGGTCGGGCGCGGCCTGACGCCGGCGAACCGCCGGATCAGCCCCGCGGCGGCCCGCCGAAGACCTCGATGCCGTCGTACACGCCGTCGACCGGCAGCGCGGCGCCGACCGTGTCGAGCTCGACGGATTCGCCGGGGCCGTGCTCCGTGAGGCGCCAGGAGCCGTCGTCCATGCGGCGGAAGTGCTCGATACGCCGGGCGTCGTGCCGCACGAAGACCACGTGACGGAGGCTCGGGAGCTGGCGGTACAGCCCGAACTTCGCGCCCCGGTCGAAGGCCTCCGTCGAGGGCGACAGCACCTCGACCACCACGCTCGGGTTGGTGATCGCGTCCGGATCCTCGGGTGGGCGCTCCAGGGGCGGACGGACCACGGTGGCGTCGGGGTACGCCGCACGTCCTCCCGGCAGCAGCACGCGCTGCGCGCTGCGCTGCGGACGGCAACGCTTGCCCTGCAGCGAGGCGCCGAGGAGGAAGGACACCTGCTGGATGAGCTGCGCGTGACCCGGCGTGCCGCCGGACATCGCGAACAGCTCGCCGTCGTGGAACTCGTGCCGCCCCTCGGAGGCGGCCTCGATGGCGAGGTAGTCGGCGTAGCTCAAGCGGTGCTTCGGCGCGGCGCTCATCCAGCCCTCCGTGAGAGCGTAACCGCGACCCACGCGCGCGGCGCGCCCGCCCCGCGCACGGCCCGCCGGGTCCAGCGGCTCGGGGGAAGAGAGTTCACCCTGCCGCCGCTGTGCGCCGCGTCCGACGGCTACAGCCTGCACGCGGGGGTGCTCATCGGAGCGCGCGACCGCAAGGGGCTGCGGCAGCTTGCGGGCTACATCGCGAGGCCGCCCCTCGCGTTGGACCGGGTCGAGTCGCTCCCGGGCGACCGGGTTCG
>CAIUDO010000386.1 GCA_903897935.1 uncultured Pseudomonadota bacterium | reverse complement strand
TGGCACCCGTGATCGGGTTCGAAGCTCGCGGCGGAGGCGTCAGCCAGGGCCCGTCCATGGCGCTCGGTCAGGTGGCGTCGGACGCGATCGTGTACGTGCCCATCAGGGTGGCGGTCGCGAGCACGTGCGGCGCGATCGCCGCGCGCACGGCGCGACCGTCGACCACGCCCTCGACCGGGCAGGTTGCAACGTCGAGCGCATAGAGCGTGAACCAATAGTGGTGCACACGCGTGTCGTTCCACGGCGGACACGGGCCGTCGTACCCGAAGTACGAGCCTGTCATCGCCGGATCGTTCGCGAACCAGGACGTGTAGTCGTTGAGGCCGTGGCGATGGCCCCGCGCAGTGGCGGGACCGGGCTTGCCGCCAGCCATGATGCCGATCGAACCCTCTCCTTCATCGAGCGAGCGTGCCTCGCCCGGGATGTCCATCAGCACCCAGTGAAAGAAGTCGATGCGCGGGAGGTCGTAGGGCACCCTCCGGCCGGCGACGTTGACGTCGTCGGGGCGGCTCGGCACGTCGGGGTCGTGGCACAAGAGCACGAAGGACCGCGTGCCATCGGGGACCCCCGACCAACGCAGGGCCGGCGACACGTTGGCGGACAGCGCTACCGTGGCCTCGGGATCCGGTCGGGCGAACGCGAAGCGGTCGGGGATCGACGACCGGTGGGTGAACGAAGGGGACTCCAGGTCCATTGGCGCTCCATGTCATGAAGAGGGCTTTCGAGGCGGTTAGGTCGGCGAAGGGGGCCGCCTACGGGTCCATCGCTCCTTGCCTCGGGCCCGGCCGTACCAGCGTACGCGGGAACCGAACCTCGAAGCGGGTCCCGACGCCAAGCCTGCTGTCGACCGCGATGGCTCCGCCGAGGCCGTCGACCACGAGGCTGTACACCACGAACAACCCCAGCCCAGACCCGCCGGTGCCCGGGCGGGTCGTGTAGAACGGGTCGAACGCGTGACGCAAGACGGCGTCGCTCATGCCGCCCCCGTGATCCTCGGCGATCAGGACGGCTTCGCCGCCCTCGGCGTACATCGACAAGGTGAGGACCCCGAGCTCGTCCGGGGCATAGGCGTGCAGGGCGGCGTTGGTGATGAAGTTGGTGATCACTTGGGAGATGCTGCCCGGAAGGCTCACCACGGGCAACGACGCGTCGCCGGTGACCTGAACCTCCAGGTTGGTGTGGCGCATGAGCGGGACGAGGCTCGACGTTACCTCCCGCACGTGCGCGACGAGGTCGAACGCTTGGACCTCGTCTCGGCTCTGGTGCATCGCGACCGAGTTGAAGTGACGGACGAGCCGCGCGGCGCGCGTGAGGTTCGCGTCGGTCATCTGCATCGCCGACTCTACGCGGTCGAGCTCGCTGATGGCGTCGCTGCGCCGCCCGGACGGCGAGAGGATGCGCTGACGAAGCTCGCGCAGCCCCTCGAGAGCGAGCGACGAGGCGGTCACCGCGACCCCTAGCGGGGTGTTGACCTCATGCGCGACCCCCGCCACGAGGACGCCCATCGAAGCCAGCTTCTCCTGTCGCACGAGCTCGTCCTGGGTGGACTTGAGCTTCTCTAGCGAGATGGCGAGTTGTTCTGCGCGGTCGCGACATTCCTCCTTGAGCTGCTCGAGCTCGGCGTACTCGATCTCTCGAATGCGTAGGTTGATTTCGCTGATCCGCTCGCGGCTGATGTCCTCGCAGAAGATGATCGCGTGCATGACGGCGCCCGCGCGGTCTCGGACCGGCGACACGCGCACCGAGCACCACCGCTCCGACCCCTCCGGGTCGCACCAGTGGAGCACACAATGCTGCTCGGAGCCTGACTTCAACGCGCTCAGCATCCACGCTGCGTCACCCGCCACGCCGGTAGGTGGCCCGAACTTCGCGCACCCGACGAGCGCATCCGGAGTAGCACCGTGCAACCTCGCGTATGCGTCGTTGCAGCTCACGATCTCCGGCGGGCCTCCGGACACCCGCGTCAGCGCTATGCCCATCGTTGAGCATGAAACAGCCGTTTGCAGTATGCGGAGCTGGGTGTCCTTTTGGTGGCGCTCGAGCCCGATGGTCAGCGTCGCCAGCAGCGTTCGTTCGTCGAAGGGCTTGAGCAGGTAGCCGTAGGGGCTCGTCTGCGCGGCTCGGCGCAGCGTCTCGTCATCGGCGTAGGCGGTGAGGAATATGACTGGTACATCCCCCATGCTCGAGAGTGTATGCGCGGTCTCGATGCCGTCGACGGGCGGGCGGAGGAAGATGTCCATCAGCACGAGGTGTGGCTGGTGCGCGAGGAACAGGGTCACCGCGTCGTCGCGGTTGTCGGCCGTTCCCACGACGTCGAACCCGAGCCGCAGCAGACGACGCTCGATGTCGAGCGCGATGATGGCCTCATCTTCGACGATCAGGATCCGCTTGCGGGTCTGCTCGGGGGTGCCTGTGGCAGCCACGGGGGCTCCTCCTGACGTCATATCCTAACGTATCGGCGCCGCGTCGAACGCACGGGCGGACGTTAGGGGGGGCGCATGGGTGGCGCGACGAGCTACAACGAGACAGAGGGCGTGGTCCGGCGATTGGAGGCGATCGCGAGGCGGACAGCCAACGCCGTGATCGTCACCGACGTCCGCGGCGTGATCGAATGGGTGAACCTGGGGTTCGAGCGACTCACCGGCTACTCCTCCGCCGAGGCCATCGGGCGCCGTCCAGGCGAGCTCTCGCAGGGGCCCGACACCGATCCGGCCGTCAGGGCGCGCATGTCCGCGGCGGTGCGGGTCGGCGAAGGATTTGACGAGGTCGTCCTCAACTACACGAGAGGCGGCCACCAGTACTGGGTGCGCATCGAGGCTGAGCCTACGTTCGATTCGCACGGCGCGCTGAACGGCTTCATCGCCGTCGAGACGGACGTTACCGAGCAGCGGGTCGGTGCCTGGTTCGAGCTGCTCGCCAAGCGGGTGAGCGAAGTCCTGCTTTCGAGCCGGTCGATCGCCGAGGCCGGATCGGCCGTGGTGGATGCCCTCGTCGAGACCGCCGACATTCGCGCTGCCGAGCTGTGGCTGGTGCGGCCTGGGCGCCCCACGCTCGAGTTCCTCGCGGGCGCCTGCGCTGCTCCGGACGGGCGCGCTTGGGTGGACGTGACGTCGGCGTGTTCGTTCGCCCGAGGAACGGAGTGGGTGGTCGGCGTCGGCGCGCCCGGAGTGGCGTGGGGTACCGGCGCGGCGTGTCGCAAGACCGACTTTTGGGAGAAGGACGGCAACGGGAGCTTCTCCCGCCGCGCCCAGGCCGCGCGCGCGGCCGGCATCCGAACCGTATGCGCGGTGCCGGTGCTGGGTCCGGATGGTGTCCTCGCCGTGCTGGAGTTCGGTGGCTCGCACGCGTACCCGGGCCACGAGCGTCTCCCGGGTCTGGTGGAGCGGACCGCGCAGCAGTTCGGGGCGTTCGTGGCTCAGGTGCACAGCCAGCGCGCGTTCGAGGTCCTGTTTCGGGAGAGCCCCGACGCGCTGCTCGTCGTGGACGCCGCCGGCGCGGTGACGCAGGGAAACGCTAAGGCAAACGACCTGTTTGGTCCGGTCGACGGTCGAGGCGTGTCGAGCTTGTTCTTGCACCCGGAGCCGCTGGTCGCCCTGGCCGAGGCCGGCGACCGGCTGCCCGAGCTCATGGCGCTCGGGGCGGACGGGAAGGCGTTCGTCGCGTCGATCTCGCTCTCGCGGAGCGCGGGCTCCGGCGTGATCGTGGCGGTCCGCGATCTGACCGAACGTCACCGCGCAGAAGAGGTGCTCCGGCGGTCCCTCGAGGAGAAGGTCACCCTGGTGCAGGAGGTCCATCACCGCGTCAAGAACAACCTGCAGGTGTTGTCGAGCATGCTCGCGCTGCAGGCCGAAGACGTAGCGGACCCGAACGTCCGGCTCGCCCTCACGGACACCGTGCACCGAATCCGGTCCATCGCCCTCGTGCACGCCCAGCTTTATGCGCAGGAGGACTTCTCCCGGATCGGCTTCGACGAGTACGCCCGGTCGTTGTGCGTCGCGCTCCAGGCGTCCAGCGGGGTCGACGCGGAGGTCACAGTGGACGCGGAGCCGGTGACGATCCAGCTCGACCGTGCGATCCCCGCCGGGTTGGTCCTCAACGAGTTGGTCACCAACGCGTTCAAGTACGGCGCTTCCGGCGACGGGCGAGCCCGCATCTGGGTCTCCGTGCGGGCCGTTCCAGGCGGCGGGTTCACGTTCGAGGTCTCGGACGACGGGCCAGGCTTCGACCCCTCGGCGGTCCGCGCCGGGTCGATGGGCATGATGCTCATCGCCGCCCTCACACGCCAGCTCAGGGCCACGGTCCGCAGGCAGCCGGGCGCGGGAGTTCGAGTGTCGATCGACGTCCCCGGTGACGGGGCTACGGGGCGTTGACGGCCGCGCTCTGCTTGCGCGCCGGGCGTCGGCACCAGCGTGTCGTTTACCATCGTCACGGCGTGGTCCGCCTCCAGAATGGCCTTGGCTCGCGGCGAACTGCGCCGCGGCCGGCGGCGAGGCGGGACGTCACCAACGCGGGCCGCAGCAGCAGCTCGACCTCCGCCGCCCCCGGATCACCAGCCCGACGACGTCCTGACGCCAGCTCGGCGCCCGACGCCACACGCGCCGAGATCGTCCGCCACGTGCCCGTTGCGACCGTTCCTCCGCGTCACGGGCAAGGGAGGGCCTTTGGGAAACCCAGGGGTCACCGTCGACGAGGGCAACCGGAGTCGTCGGGATGGGCCGTTCGAAGTCAGAGCGCCGCATTGTACCTAGGAAACCGGGGAACCTCACCCAGGGACTCGGCGGACGGAAGGGGGCGCCGGATCACGGAACCGCGGGAGGGAAAGATGGCCGGCACCCGCTGCTGGCGCACATCTCAACGAAACGAGCGCGGATAGCGGAACTCCGCAAGAGGGTCGGCGATGGTGTCGCCGTCCGTTTTTTTGGTCGGAAGCGCCCAAACAACGTTGACACGGCTGGCGAACCCGTGGTTCGGGAGCCGGATGCAGTAGTCCTGCACGTCCGGATCTTACGGGAGGCCGGGGTCGCAAGGCCTACCCACCACCGCTGACTGCTTGTTCAAGGGCTAGCAGCCTGAAGGGCATTGCTCCCGTCGCCCGCTGGCGGGTCCCGCGCGAGGACGACGTCGCTCCTCGGTCACGTGCTCCAGCACGCTCCCTCCTCGCGAACGGCCCGGTCAACT
>CAIUDO010000385.1 GCA_903897935.1 uncultured Pseudomonadota bacterium | reverse complement strand
GCCGAATTTGACTGTGTCTGCCATGTGCGGGGCCTCCATGGGTGGCTCGATTCCATGATGCTTCGCGGCGTAAGCGCGCTACCCCATCCAGGTCGGCGTCGGGGAAGCCTTCGTCGGTGAAGCCGTCACCGTCGTTGTCGCGTCCGTCGCAGGTCTCGACGTCGACGCAGTCGGCCACCCCATCCAGGTCGGCGTCGGGGAAGCCTTCGTCGATCCGGCCATCTCCGTTGTTGTCGACCCCGTCGCAGTCCTCGACGTCTTCGCAGTCGGGCGCGCCGTCGCCGTCGGCGTCGGGGAAGCCTTCGTCTACGTCGCCGTCGCCGTCGTTGTCCCAGCCGTCGCACTCCTCGACGTCCACGCAGTCGGCGATCCCGTCTTCGTCGGTGTCGGGGAAGTCCTCGTCGACCAGCCCGTCGCCGTCGTTGTCGAGGTCGTCGCAGTCCTCGGCGTCCACGCAGTCGGCGACCCCGTCGGCGTCGGTGTCGAAGAAGTCTTCGTCGGTGAGGCCGTCGCCGTCGTTGTCGGCGCCGTCACACACCTCCTCGGCGAGGCAATCGGCGACGCCGTCTTCGTCGACGTCCGTGCACACGAGGATCTCGACGCTGTCGACGCCGACGTGCCCGGAGTCGTCCACCGCGGTCAGCGTGATCGTGCGCGGGCCGGCGCCCCCGAACGCGACCTCCAGCTCCGTGACGCCGTCGCTGTCGACCGGGCTGACCCCGAGCGCGCCCTCCACGTCGGTCGACCACGTCCCGCTCGGAATCGCGGACACGTCGTCGTGAACCGTGCCCGATAAGGTCCCGGGTACGCCGGAGATCCACACCGCGTCGACCTCGGGCGACTCGATGACGACCTCGGGCGGGAGGTCGTCGACGACGGTGAAGACGATCTCGTCGTAGGCTGACGCGCCGCTGCTGTCGACGACGAACGCCGTCAATGTCCACGCGCCCGGCTCGAGGAAGCCGAGGAAGCCGCCACGCTCGTCACCCGAACACACCTCGGTCGACTCGAACGCGACCGGGGCGCCGGAGAGCTCCCACGACGCCGCCAACACGCCGTCCTCGGCGTCCGTCCCTACCGCGCACGCCGCGATCGGCTCGGCCAGGTACACGAAGGTGGCGTTCGGATCCGGCACGGTGATCTGGATGCTCGGACCCTCGTTCTCGTAGTAGACCTTCAAGCTCTGGTCGGTACACGACGCGTTGATCACCAACACGGACACCAGCGCGAGCGCCCCCACGTAGCTGCGGGGCGCGACTGAGCGGCGGGTCGAACGAGGAGCAGTGCGCATGACGCACGCTACCACGGTCGCGGCTGCGTCGCTCTGCTGAGGGTCACTCCCAGCCGTCGCCGCGCAGCCGGTCGAGCTGGCGGCGGTCCTTGCTGGTCGGGCGGCCGGCGCCGGCCTCGCGGAACACGCGCGCCCACGGATCGGGCGGGGGTGGGGGCGGGCTGTGATCCTCGTACAACGCCGATGCTTCGGGGGCAGGCCGCCGCTGCACCGACAGGCCGACCACGACCACCACCCGCAGCCCGCCCGGCGTCTCGGCCTGGACCCGATCCCCGGGCTTGACCTTCTTCGCGGGCTTGGCCGGCGCGTCGTTGACGAGGACGTGGCCTCCGGTGCACGCCTCGGCGGCGCCGCTGCGGTGCTTGTACAAGCGCGCGGCCCACAACCACACGTCGACCCGGACGCCGCCTTCGACCTCGCTCACGGCTTGACGACCGAGGTGAGCGTCAGCTCCTGGAAGACGAAGTCGACGCCGTCCAGCGGGCACGTGAACGACATGCCGCCGCCGGCGAGGACGACCCGCTGCAGCAGCCCGCGGCCCGAGCACGTGGTGAGGTCGCTCCGGGTGTACGCGAACGCCGCGTACGGCATGCCGATCGCCCAGTCGCCGCGGCTCAGGTGCTGCGCGAGGTTGGTGCCGAGCAGCGGCTCGGAGGCGCGCGCGGCGATCATCCGGTCGGCGTGCTCCTGTGAGAACGCGGTTACGACCTGGTCGACAGGCAAGCGGCGCGTCTGGTAGATCGGCTGGTCGTACGTGACCTCGCACGTCGGCACGTCGGTGAACAACGGCCCCATGCCGCCGCCCATGCACACGACCGAGTCCCCGATCACGAGGTCAGAGGACACCGCGGCGCGTTGTACGGAGTCGTGGCTGTAGTGGGTGGAGCCGGCGCGCACGAGGCGGGCGGTGTCGTAGACCGTTCCGCCGCTCCACGAGCCGGGCCGACACGCGCCGAGCGGCAAGCCGTCGGAGCCGAAACCCCAGGTGGTTCCAGGGCAGCTCGTCGCCGGGACCTTGCCGGTCGCGGGCTTTCGGGCCGGCAAGTACCGATCGGTGAACCGTACGGTGTCGCCCTCGACGGCCCCGAGCGTGAGCCACTCGGGCGCCTTCACCGTTCGGTTGACCGCGCCGTCGACACCCACCGCGGTCGGGCTGCCTTCGAGCACCACCAACAGCACGCCGGGCGCCATCGGCGGCGCTGGGCCCGGCTCCCACGGCAGGTCGAGGCTGTCGAGCCACGCCCACGCGGCGACCAGGTCCGGGCGCGCCGCCGCGCGCTGCGCGGGCTCCACTGCCGCCGGATCACTGGGGCGGAGGTCCGCGATCGCGAGCAGCGGGCTCGGGCACGCGGCCTTGCCGGGGATCAGGGGCAGCGCGTCGATGTAGGCGGCGTTGATCGCGAGCTCTGGGTTACGCGCCGCCACGGTGAGCGTGAGCGCGAGCCGCGTCCACGACGCGCAGTCCTCGGGGTCACGCAAGACGGCGTCGCGGTAGGCGTCGCGCGCGGTGACCAGGTGCTCCTTCCAGCGCTTCGGGTGCTGCTGCGCTCGGGTGAGGTCGATGTCGCCGAGCAGGCGGAACGCGTCGACGTCGGCCGGGTTGGCGGTGATCGCGGCGCGTACGCGCTCCTCGGCGACGGCGTACTTGCCGGCGAGGCGGTCCTTCTCGGCGGCGACGAGGTGATCGGGGATCGGGGTGATCTCGACGACGTCGCGCGGCGGGAGCAAGCCGCTGCACGCGAGCAGCGCGGCGGCGCTGGGGACGATGACGACGCGATGGGGGCGCACCGGACCTCTGGGCCGCTCGGGCGGCGGACCTGCGGACGGTATCAGACGGCGCCGCGGGGTGCACCGACCGCGCGCGTCGGCGTTAGGCGGGCGCGTTGGGGGTCTCGTGGAGCGTCCGTCGGTGCGTAGTCTGGTCGCTGGGTTCGTGCTCGCGCTGATGCTGTGCGGCATCAACGCGTACCTCACGCTGTCGTTCGGGGTCATCGAAGAAGGGCCGACCATCGCGGCGCTGTTCTTCTTCGCGGTGTTCTTCTTGTCGCGGACGAAGATCACGAGCTCCGAGATGGTGATGGTCGCCACGATGGGCAGCGCGGGCGGCAGCTTGGGCTTCATCAGCAACTTCTACGCCGCGAAGGTGATGGCGACCGGGGAGGCGTACTCGTTCTTGCAGATGTTCGGGTTCGGCGTCACGTCGTCGCTGGTCGGCATGGCGTTCGTCGTCCCGCTCCGGCAGATCCTCATCCTGGGCGACGACTTGCCGTGGCCGGGGTCGAAGGCCACGCACGGGGTCATCACGGCGCTGGTCGAAGACGGTGACCCAAAGCATCCGAAGTACCTCGCGATCACGGCGGTGTTGGCCTGGCTCTGGGTGGTCGGCAACAACGACGGCGGGTTCGGCTGGTTCCCCGAGGGCACCGAGATCGGCCTGTTCGGCCTGGCGGCGTTCGGCGCTGCCATCTCGTGGTCTCCGTTCGCGATCGGCGGCGCGTACCTGATGGGGTTCCGCACATGTGTCGGGTTCTTGGCCGGCGCGGGCGTGTTGTTGGTGATGGCGCCGTACCTGCCGGTCCCGGAGGCGCCCCACCGCTTCGTTTGGCCGGGCATCGGGTTCCTCGTCGCGACGGGGCTCACCCAGATGGCGCTGTCGTGGCGGGTGATGTGGGACGCGGTGAAGAGCATCGGCCAACTCGGCGGCGGAACCGTCGACGCCGATCCGGTCTTGTCGGGGCGTGTGTTCGTCGCGTTCGCGGGCGCCTCGTTCGTGGCGGCGTCGTTGTTCTTGTGGTTGGCGTTCGACATCAGTCTGTTGCTGGTCGCCGTGTTGATCGTCGTCGGCGGGTTCGTGCAGAACGTCATCGCGACGCGGGCAGCGGCGCAGACGGCGTTCAACCCGGCGCGCGTGATGGGCATCTTGCTGCAAGGCGTCACCGCCGCGCTCGGCGGCGGCGCGGCGGCGACGAACCTCGCGGGCGCCGGGATGGTCGCGGGCTCGGGCGCGCAGGCCGGCAACCTGACGGGCGACATGGCGTACGGTCGCTGGTTCGGCGTGCCGTCGCGCTGGCAGTTCTGGGGGCAAGCGACGACGATCGTGCCGTGTGCGGCGGTGAGCGCGTGGGTGTTCCAGCAGATCGCCGCGACGAACACGCTCACGGTCGACGGCGGGGACATGCCGGCGCCGGTCGCGAAGATGTGGGCGGCGAGCGCGCTCGTGTTCGACGGGTCGTCGCCGATGCCGCCGTTCGCGATCGAGGCGATGCTCATCGCGGGCGCGATCGGGGTCGTCTACGTGCTGATCGAGCGGATCCCGAAGATCGAGGCGGTGATCCCGTCGTCGTTGGGGTTGGGCCTCGGGCTCGTGTTGCCGATCTCGTACGATCTCGCGTTCTTCTTCGGTGGGGTGGCGCTGTGGCTCGTCGGGGGGCGCTTGCTGAAGGTGCGCGACCTCACGCTGACCACGATCGCGGTCGGGTGCATCGTCGCCGAGGGGCTCGGCGGCGTGACCAAGCCGGTGCTCCGCTTGCTGGGTCTGCTCTGACCGGCGGTCCACCGACCCAAAGAGCGCAGAGCGCTGGCCCGACGCGACGTCGAATCGTCACGCCGGAGCGCCGCACCGCTGGTGCCCACACGCCCGATGCCCCACCCGCGACGCCTCCGCCCCCCGCTTCCCGTGACCCACGTGGGTCGGCCGCCGCCCTCGCTCCGGCGGCCCGACCCGCACCGTCCCGTCCGCCCGCTCGACGTGCACCGCTCCCTCGTCGTCGACCTCCACGCAGGCGGCCCTCGTGGATCAAGCGATGGTGGCAGGCGCACAGCGTCAGCAGGTTCGCCGGCTCGTGCCCACCCCCCATCACGAACGGCCGCACGTGGTGCAGGTGCAGCCAGAACCGCCCCCCGCAGCCCGGCACCGCGCACCGCCGACGATCCCGATCCAATACAATCTCCCGCACCCGCGACGGGATCGTCCGCCCCGTCGCCCCGTCCACGTCGACGATCTTGGCGTCGCACACCACCTGCGACGCGATCGTCTCGGACGTCTCGGCCTCATACCCCTCGATGTGACCGTCTGGCGCGACCTGCAGGTGCAGCACCGCCGGCTCCAGCGCCGGCAGCTCCCCGACGTCTTCCCCTGACCCACGCCGGCTCCGGACGCCCCGCCGGCTCCACGGGTCGCACACCGTCGCCCACCCCCTTGGACAACCCGTCGCCGCGACCCGCCGAACCCCTGCGTACCGGATCATGGCGACGCGTTGCCCACATCGACCACCGCCGCTACGACGATTACACGCATCCAATCCCGATCTGGGTGGGACGGCCCGTGCCCCACGTCTCGCTACCTGAGGAGAGAGGTACCCTCCCTGCGGCGACGCCACGGTCGTGATGCCCGACGGCGTATCCGCAGGCTGGGCCTGGCGTTTCCGGTCAGACCGTGCCGGCTTGGGGGATCCGGAGCCGGGGGCCCGGCTGCGTCGCCAGGCGCACGAACTCGTCGACGCGCCCGGTCGGCACGACGAGGTGCACGGTGCAGCCCTTGTGCAGGCGCTGCTCGGGCGGGGCTGGGATCGACCACGACGACGCCGGCCCAGCGCCCCGTGACGCCACGATCGTGCCGCCAGCGGCGGACACCGCGGCGACCGACGCCCCGTCGAACGCGGCGCCGTCGCCTACCTCGAGCTCCAGCGTCGCGAGCACCTGCGCGCCGACCCGGTGCGTGCCGATGACCGAGCGGTGCAGCGCCGCGGTGGCGAACAGCGGCGCGGCGAGGCGGCTCGTCGAGAAGCTCACTTGGATGCCGAGCGAAGACTTGACCTTGTCGGCGAGCCGCTGGTCGAACAGGCGCATGACGATCGGCACGTCCTGACGGATCTCGCGGGTGTCGAGCGCGATCTCGAGGTTCGCGAGGTCGTTGTCGGTCGCGACGATCACCGCGCGGGCGGCGCTGATGTTGAGCGACCGCAGCAGCTCGTCGGTGCGGGCGTCGCCGATGACGACGAACACCCCGAGCTGGCGCGCCCGCTCGACGAACGGGCTGTTCGGGTCGCTCTCGATGGCGAACACCGCGAGCCCCATCGCCACCAGCTCCTCGGTGACCCGAAACCCGACCGAGCCGAGCCCACACACGACGACGTGCCCCTCGCTTACCGACGCCATGATGCGGCTCCAGACGCGCGCGTTCTGCTCGCGGTTGATGAGGCCCATGCCGAGCCGGAGGATGCCCTCGGAGACGAGGAACACGCCGACGAGGGGCTGCAGGTAGTGCACGAGCTGCGCGAGCGGGTGCTCGGGGGTGGGCTCGAGATGCTCCAAGAACAACAAGCAGTAGCTGACGAAGAACGACTCAGACCACGACGGGTCGCCGCGCCCGGGGTGCCCGCCGAACTCGTGGTGGACCACGGCGCCGAGCGTACACACCAGCAGCATGCCGGTCAGCGGCCGCGAGAGCGTGCGCAACGCCCACCCGAAGTAGAGGGCCTCCCCCTTGATTCGGCGGATCAGGGCCGACCGGGCGTTCACGTGGTGACGACGCTCCGCGGGCGCCGGGCGCGGCGGGCGAGCAGGTAGCCGGCCGCGACGACGGACCAGCCCCAGCTCGATCCCGACGCCGAGGCGCAGCCGCACACCTTCGTGACGTAGTCTTCGTCGTCGAGGACCTCGGTGTCGGTGTCGGGCGGCTCGGTGGTGTCCTCCGGTTGTGGCGGCAGGACGCCCGTGCCGGTCAGCGCGACGGTGACCGTCTCGTACAGCGGGTCGTTCGTGGTGAGCGTGAGGGTGCCGGTGATCTCGCCGCTGGTGGTCGGCTCGAAGGTGATGACGACGCCGTCCGGCGTGACCGGCGTGGCGACGAACCCGCTCGGGAACACGGTGTACGCGGCGCCGTCAGCGAGGGCGAGGCCTTCGACGTCGAGCAGGCCGAGGTTGCCGATCGGCAGCTCCCACGTCGCGATGGCGCCGACGTCGACCTCGCCGAAGTCGTACGCGGTGGGCACCGGGTCGAGCGCTGGCAGCGGGAACTCGGCGCGCAGCGGGCCGAGCGTGAACACCTCGTCGACCTCGGCCAGATCGACCGGCAGGTCGAACGAGAGCACCTCGAAGCACGAGCCGATGACGCACACCTCGAGCGCGGGCCGGAACGTGATCGCCAACGCGCCGTCGAGCGCGCCGAACCACGTGACGTCCATGCCCAACAACCCCGGGTTCTCCGCCGGCATCGGCAAGAGCGCGGTGGCGCCGGCCTCGGTGATCTCGGCGCCGGCGCTCGCGCCGTCGGCCCACGCCTCGACGCGGTCGCCGGTGAGCGTGGCGTACCCGATCGGCACCACGTCGAGCGAGACGCCGAGGTCGAGCCCGACGAACACGCTCTGCAGGTACTCCCAGGTGAACGGGACCGCGGAGCCGGTGAGGTCGATCCGGTCGGGGGCGCCGCCGGGCAGCACCAGGGGGTCGAACTCGGCTTCGTCCTCCAAGCGCAGGTCGTACCCCCACAGCTCGTCGGAGAACTTGAACCCGAACAGGTCGAACTGCACGTTCGCGGACAGGTGGAGGTCGGTGAGGAGCGCGAACCAGCCCGACTCCGGCTCCCCGTCCACCGCGAGCGTGAGCGCCTCGGGCCACGACAACGACGCCCACGCCGTCATCTCCGTGAGCAGGCCTTGCTCGGCCTTGTTGCGCTCGATGAGCAGCTGGATGGCGAGCGGGCTGCCGGCCGGCAACCAGCCGCTGTCGTACTCGAGCGCCGACGACAGATCGTAGACACCTTCGAACTGCAGCTCGGCCGGCTCGGACTCCCACGCGAGCGCGGTCCGGGCGAGGATCAGGAGCCCGATTGCCATACCAGCGCTCCGACGTCGACCGTAGGGTCCGACGGGTCGATGAAGACGTACGCGAGCCCGCGCGGCGTGATGTCGAACGTGACGATGTTGGTGGTGATCTGGGCGACGAGGCGCATCGGCACGCGGCCGGTCGGGCTCTGCGGGGTGCCGTCGCCGTACAACCAGACCGGGCCGCCGCCGAGCTTGTCGATGCGGAGCTGGTTGATCGCCTCCTTTTCACGGTTCGCGCGGCGCCCGGCGAGGATGAGCTCGCGCTCGTCCGTTGGCGGATCGGCGGCCAGCAACAAGCGGCGGTACACGCGGACGGTGGGCGGGCCGTCGAACAGGTCGTCGTCGGCCGTGGCTTGCAGCAGGACCTTGTTGGCGCCCTTGAACGGCTCCCAGTCTTCGCAGCGGCCGCCGGTGGCGTGGCAGATGAAGATGGTGAGGCGCTGCCACGGGCCGAGGTTGAGCGCCGGACCCGCGTTGAGCTGGGCCATGTGGCACATCGGGTTGCCGCACACGCGGCAGCGCGGCCAGACGTGCGCGCGGATGCCACGCGGATGGCCGCCGTACCACCCGACGATCGCTTCATCGGCCTGCGCCGGCCGTAGGCGGAAGGAGTGGTAAGCAGTCAGCGCGCCCATGACGTCCTCGGTGGCGGCAGTCTACCGCCGCGCGCTGGCCAGCGCCGATCAGAAATGTTCACCCAGGAGCGAGGTGCGCGCGGTCCGGACGGTGAAAACCGCGGCTTTGGCTGATGATGGGCGTCAGCGGTCGGCGTCGTCGGGAGGGGCGCGTGGGGCCCTGGCCCGGGCGGCGTCGGCGGCGGCGCCGACGGAGCGCGCGAGCCGCTCGAGCCCGTCCGCAAGCGGCGGCAGCGCGCTCCCGAGCCCGCGCTCGAGGTCGCGCGCGGCGGACGCGATCGGGCCGTCGGCGTCCGACAAGTCCTCGCGCAGCGTGTCGATGCGCGCGCCGACCTGGTCGACGATCTCGGTCTGCCCGGCAGCCTCG
>CAIUDO010000384.1 GCA_903897935.1 uncultured Pseudomonadota bacterium | reverse complement strand
CCGAATGTGATCGACCTGGCACCGCGGGGAGGCTCAGATTCCGATGCCGCGATCACATCGGGTGGAGCCGGCACATCGCCGATCGGCCCAACCAGGGGTCAGGTCGATCACTTTCGTCCGGACCGGTTCGGAGACGGAGCAACACCGTCAATCCCGTCGTCGCAGGCCGTTCTCGAAAAGTGATCGACCTGACCCCTGGTTGGGGGGCTGGGCGGGGATTGTCGACGAACGCCCGGTCTCGGCAGGCCGCCTGCAGCGACCCAATGTGATCGACCTGGCACCGCGGGGAGGCTCAGATTCCGATGCCGCGACCAAAACGCTACCGGCCAACGGCTCGGCCCTCGTGCGGCTCCGTCGACAAGATCAGCGCGTTGCTGAACAGCAGCGGACGCTGCTCGATCGACCACACCTCCGCCCGCACGACCGTCCACGGCCCCGGAACGACCTCCAGCGACGACGCCCCGGTCGCGACCACCTCCCCGTCGACCACCCAGCGGATGACGCCGTCCGCGCCCATCACCTCCGCCTCGACGACCACCGGCTCCGCAGGCAGATCCCCTACGATCGCGCCCATGTCGCCGACCGGGCTGCGCAGGTCGAAGTACGGGTCGTTCGTGCGCACCGGGTCCCCGAAGAACGCGCGCCCAGCCGAGAGGGCGTCGAGCATCGGCCACGTCTCGGCGCGATCCGTGAGGATCCACGTCACGAACGGGTTCGCCAGGGTGTCCCACTTTCGTGTGAAGTGGTTGTCGGACGTGCCGATGCCCGGCAACACAAACCCACGCGCCATCAGGCAGTCCCACACCTCCAGGTGCGCCGTGATGTCGAGGCTGCGCACCGGGTAGCCGACCTCGAGGTAGTCCGCCCCGTACACCTGGCTCTCCGCAAGCTCGTCGCACGTCGCCGCCACGGTCGCGTCGCGATCCAACGACGGGTTGATCACGTCCGCGGACGGCCCGAACACGTGCGTCACCGCCACGCGGGCGCCCTGGGCGTGCGCCCAATCAACCAGCACGATCGGCTGATGCAGCGTGAGCGTCTCGTAGTCGACGAACACCGGGTTGCCGAACGCGGTGAGGTGCCGCGTGCTCTCGTACGACAGCTCGAGCCCGATCAAGTGGGTTACCGGCCCCGGGATCTCCTCGAACAGCCGCTCCTGCGCCGACAGCAACTCCTCGCAGCACACCGACTCCTCGATCCGAACCCCGGCGACGAGCACCCGCGCGTCTCCGCGCGGCGCGACGATGACCTCGAGCCCCTGCAACGCGAGGTCGAGCCCCTCCGGCAAGTTGTCTCGGGCGAACGACGATAAGTCGATGGTGAACGACGACCACACGCCCGGATCCAGCACAATCGGCACCACGACGTCGAGCGGCCCGCGCGGGAACGGATCGTCCTCCTCCGCCCACCACACCGCGCGGTTCACCCCATCTTCGACCATCGACAACGGCAGGCGCACCCGCACGCGGTCGGCGCCAGCCTCCCAGCCGACGTCGGGCTGCAGCGCGATCGACACCGACACCTCGGACAACAACGGCCGAGACAGCTCGTTGTACCCTTGATCGCCCCGCGCCTGGTACGCGGCGACCGCCTCCGGCGCCGACGCCGCGCACCCCGCGAGCCCGATCAT
>CAIUDO010000383.1 GCA_903897935.1 uncultured Pseudomonadota bacterium | reverse complement strand
GCAGCTCATCGCGGCGGAGAAGGGCGTCGAGGTCGACAAGGCCGGCTTCGACGAGGCGCTCGAGGCGCAGAAGAAGCGGGGCCGCCAGGCGTGGAAGGGCAGCGGCGAGCAGGCGATCGCCGAGTTCTGGCGTGCGCTCGCCGAGACCCACGGGGCGACCGTCTTCACCGGGTACGACCACGAGCAAGACACCGGCGCGGTCCTCGCGATCGTCAAGCGGGGCGTCGCCGCCGACGGGGCCGCCGAGTGGTCCCACGTGGACCGGCTCATCGCCGGCGAGACCGGCGTCGTGCTGCTCGACCGCACCCCGTTCTACGGCGAGTCGGGCGGGCAGCTCGGCGACCAGGGCACCCTCGGCCACGAAGGCGGCGCCGCGACGGTCGGCAACACCGAGGTCAGCCAGGGCCTGCGCCTGCACCACGTCACCGTGGTCCGCGGAGCCTTGTGCGTCGGCGACGGTGTGCACACCGTCGTCGACCACGACCGCCGCTCGGCCACCCGCCGCAACCACACCGCCACCCACCTGCTGCACGCCGCGCTCCGCGACGTGCTCGGCACCCACGTCGCGCAGAAAGGCTCGCTCGTGTCCGCGGAGCGCTTGCGGTTCGACTTCTCGCACCACAAGGGCATGACCGCCGACGAGCTGCGCCGCATCGAAGACATCGTCAATCGTGAGGTGCTCGCCAACCACGAGGTGCGCACCGCGCTCAAAGACATCGACGCGGCGCGCGCCGACGGCGCGATGGCGCTGTTCGGCGAGAAGTACGACGACCTCGTGCGGGTCGTCACCGTGCCCGGCTTCTCGATGGAGCTGTGCGGCGGCACCCACTGCGCGCGCACGGGCGACATCGGGTTGTTCCGGCTCGTCTCCGAGTCCGGCATCGCCGCCGGGGTGCGCCGCATCGAGGCCCTGACCGGCACCGGCGCCCTCGCCGCGGTCCGCCAGGTCGGCGACACCCTCGCCGCCGCCTCCGCGGCGCTCAAGGCCCAGCCGGGCGCGCTGGTCTCCGCGATCGAGCGGCTCCAGGCCGACAAGCGGGCGGTCGAGAAGGAGCTGGACGCGCTCCACCGGGCGCAAGCGCGCGCGGCGGCAGCGGACCTCGCGGCGGGCGCGCGCCAGATCGGCGGCGTCACCGTGCTCATCACCCGGGTCGACGGTGACCTGCGCGAGCAGGCGGACCGGCTGCGCGATCAGCTCGGCTCCAGCGTGCTGGTGCTCGCCTCCGAGGTCGATGGCAAGGCCCAGCTGCTCGTCGCCGCCACCAAAGACGTCGCCGGCGCGCGGTTCCACGCCGGCAAGGTGATCGCAGAGCTCGCCCCGATGATCGGCGGCCGCGGGGGCGGTCGCCCGGATCTCGCCCAGGCGGGCGGCGCCGACGTCGCCGGGCTACCGGCCGCGCTCGAGAGGGCCGAAGCCCTCGTCAGCGCTGCGCTCGGCGGCTGAGCCCGAGCGCCGATCCGCCCACGGGCCGCGGCCCACCGGCAAACTACCTAGGAGCGATTGAGACCATGGATCTGAAGTCCTGCAAGGTGCTGGTCACGGGGGGCGGCTCCGGCATGGGCCGCGCGTTCACCCTCTCCCTCGCGCGTGACGGCGCCGACGTCGCGTTCTGCGACGTCAACGAAGACGCCATCACCGCCGTCATGGCGGAGGGCGCCGAATTGCCCGGCAAGGTGGTCGGCTTCAAGGCGAACGTCGCCGACGAGGCCGAGGTCGTCGCGCTGATCGCGCGCTCCGCAGAGGCGCTCGGGGGCCTGAACGGCCTCGTCAACAACGCCGGCATCTTCCGCGACGCCATGCTCGTGCGCCCCGACAAGAAGACGGGCGGCCTGCGCAAGATGTCGCTCGCCGACTGGAACGCCGTCATCGCGGTCGACCTGACCGGCCCGTTCTTGTGCACGCGGGAGTTCGCGGCCTACTGCATCGAGCATCAGGTGCCGTCGTCGTGCGTCGTCAGCATCTCGTCGATCTCGCGCCACGGGAACGCGGGCCAGACGAACTACTCGGCGGCCAAGGCTGGCCTCGTCGCCGACACGGCGCTGTGGGCCAAGGAGCTGTCGCGCTACGGCATCCGCTTCGGCGCGGTCGCCCCCGGGTTCATCGACACGCCGATCCTGCAAGGCATGCGCCCGGAGATGCTCGAGCAGATGCTGTCCGGGGTGCCGATGCGGCGCGTCGGGACGCCCCACGAGATCTACCAGGCCGTCAAGTTCATCTTCGAATGCGACTACTTCACGGGTCGCTGCGTCGACGTCGACGGCGGGCTCACGCTCTGATCTCCGTGCTGCCGGCCTTGTTCGCGTGCGGGCCCGCCGTGTCGGACGTCGGGCCTCGCCCGGCCCCGCCACAAGAGACCGCGACGTCCGAGGTCTTCACGGAGTCGTTCGACGGCGACACCCTCGACCTGTCGAAGTGGCGGGTGGCGTTCCGCAACTGGGGCGGCGAGCTGAACGACGGCACGAGCTACAACGGCGGCGTGCACCCTGACAACGTGCGGCTGTCCGGCGATGGCGCGCTCGTGTTGGAGGCGCACGGAGCCGCGTGGACGGGCGGCCCGCTCGGCGTCAACCGCGACGGCACCGAGCGCCCCGATGGCGCGCTGGTCGGGGCCGCGATCGCGACCCAGTCGTACTTCGCGTCCGGCCGGTACGAGGTGCGGGCCAAGGTCGCGCCGGTCCTCGGGGCGTGCTCGGCGATCTGGACGTTCCACTACGCTGAGGCCTACCCGGGCGACGACGACTACCCGGACGGCGAAACCGCGCCTTACTACGTGTTGAACCACGAGATCGACATCGAGTCCCCCGGCCGCCCGAACGCTCAGCACGAAGGCATCGGCTTCGATCGCGCGCTGACGAACACCTGGGTCGGCGAGCGCGCGGGCGAGCTCACCACCGGCTACACCGAGATCGGCGTCGCCGCCGACGACGGCGCGTGGCACGACTACCGCTTCGACTGGCACTCCGGGGGCGACGGCGTCACGCCGGAGGTCGTGTTCTTCGTCGACGGCGCGCAGGTAGCCGCGATCCGGACCACGGTGCCGAACCGGGCCGGCCGCCTGTGGCTGGGCGTGTGGTTCCCCAACGGCTGGGCAGGGGCGCCCGCCTTCGCGAGCGCGTCGATGCTGGTCGACGAGGTGCGATTCACCCCGTTCCACGAAGCGAACGACGCGTTCGTCCCCGAGAGCTACGCCGACGACGGCTGGGCCGACTGACCGTCACGGCCCGCCGGGCGTCGGCCCCGCGGCCGCGCCACCCGGCATCCGGTACGGTCGCGGGAACGTCTCGACCACCGGCGGGGACCCCGGCGGGCGGGCCAAGAACCGGTCGACCTTGGCCAACGAGCGGTTGACCGAGGCCCCCTCCGACGTCAGCGCCACCTCGGCGAGCCGCTCACGCGTAGCCCGCGCCTCGTCCTTGAGACCCCAGGCGTGCTGCGCGCGCGCCAACAACGCCAACGCGTCGGGCACCTTGCTCGACTCCGGGTAGCGGTCGAGCACGTGCTCGGCCCGCTTGCGGGCGGCGACCCAGACGCCCTTCTCCGCGTAGTACGTGCCGATGAACAGCTCCTTCGCGGCGAGCCGATCGCGCGACTTGCCAGCAAGTTCTTCGACCTCCAGCTTGTGCTCGGAGTCGGGGAAGCGCACGTCGAAGCCCGCCCACGCGTTGACGGCCTGCTTCGTCGTGGTCTGGTCGCGACCCGCCGCCTTCGACGCCCGCTGGTACAAGCACAGCCCGATGCGCCAGGTGACGTAGTCGAGGTCCTCGTGGCGCGGGTGCAGCCGCGCGAAGTCTTCGAACGCGAGCCGCGCTTGCTCGAAGTCGCGCTTCTTGAAGTGTACGTCGGCGATCGCGAGCTCGGCCTTCACCGAGATCGGGTCGTCGCGGTAGTAGTTGCGAACGTGGTTGAACTCTTCGAGCGCCTTCGTGTAATAACCACGCTTCATCGCTCGAAGTCCCGTCTCGTACCGCTCGGCCGCCGACGCCTCTTTCTTGCCCTTCTTCGCGCTCGTGTCGCTCGTGCCGTCCGCCGCGATGGCGGGCGCGGACGCCACGATCACGCCGCTCACGGCGACGAGCGCGACGAGCGCGCGCGCGACCAAGCCAACCCACTTCGAACGAACCGCTCGGGCCATACACGCCACTCCGCCGGCCCGACTATCGCGCTTGCCGCGTTCGGGCCGCACCGGTATGGTCCCCGCCTTCGAACCTTGGAGTCCTCGTGTCCACTGGGCCCGCGCGTTCCCTCCCGGTCACGTTCTCGACCTTCCTCGTATCGTTAGCGTCGTCGGCGATGGCGCACCTCGGCCTGACCGACGAGCCGGGCGCCAAGGGCCCGCGCGTGGTGGACCTCGATCTCGCCCGCCAGACGATCGACCTGCTCGGAGTCCTGGAGCAAAAGACCAAGGGCAACCTCGACGAAGACGAGGCGCGCCTGCTCGAGACGCTGCTCACCGAGCTGCGCGTGCAGTTCGTGACGGTCAAGCGCCAGCAGTCGCCCTGACCTCGAGCGCCGACCCACGACCCTCCGGCCTGGGGTCCTATTGGGCCAGCGCTTCTTCGATCGCGGCGGAGAGCAGGCCCTCGTCGATGGTGTCGAGCACGGCGACGACGTTCCCGTCGCCGTCGATCACCCACGTCCACGGGTAGGGCAGGTCCGACCCGCTCTCGAACGCGGCGTACGAAGCCTCGACCTCGCCCCACACGTCGACCAGGACCGGCACGTCGACGTCGAGCGCGGCGACCCACTCGATGACCTCAGGCGGCGACTGGCTCGCGATCGCCCAGACCACGACCCCTTGGTCACCGTACACGTCGACCACGCTGTACTCGAGCGACGGGATGTCGACCTGGCACACCGGGCACCACGTGGCGAAGAAGGCCAACACCACCGGGTGGCCCCGCTGGTCGGACAACGAGTGGCTCACGCCGTCCAGGTCCGGCAGCGTGAAGTCGGTCGCCGGCAAGCCGTCCATCGGCCCGCTCGTGACCGACCACTCGAGCATCGGGCGCTGCGCGTCCGAGGTGGCCATGCAAACCACCAGCGGGCCGCCTTCCCCCGCTCCAGCCACGGTGACCGTGGCGATCCCGCCCGGCGCCACATCGGTCACGTCTACCGTCGCCGCGCCCGCTGGGGAGGCGACCGGGGCGCCGAGCGACAACGGCGCCGCCCCGAGGTTCCGCACCGTGAGCGTGGTGTCGTCGCCGTCCGCTTCGAGCGCCCCCTCCGCCGCCGCGATGGGCGCCAGGATCGACGGGTCCACGCTCCACGCCTCGATGGCGCCCCACGCCCCGATGAGCGCCGCCCCGTCGCGCGCGACGACGTCGATCGCGTACCCGGACGCCGGGACCGACCAAAGCTGCTCCGGAGCGGCCAGGTCCGACACGTCGTACCCGAGGTACCCGTTCATGTCGGCCACGTGCAGGAGCCCGTCGACGACCGCCAGGCCGGCGACCATGCCCGGCGTGTCGATCAGACCGGCGAGGCGCACCGCGCTCGGGTCCGCGACGTCGTACACCTCGACGCCCAGCGGCCCCCGCCCGACGAACAGCCGACCGTCGGCGAGCACGAGCCGGTTGCCGCCCGTCGTGGGGGTCGCCGGGCCGGGCACCGGGCGGTACGGATCCGTCAGATCGACAGGGAAGACGCCGCGCTCGTAGTCGACCACCCACACCACCTCGTCGACGACCTCGCTGATCTCGGCCGGGTTCATCGGCCCCGCCGACCGCGCCACCTTCGTGAGCGCCGTCGTGCCGGTGCGCAGGTAGACCGCCAGCTCATCAGCGTGCAACACGATCACGTAGTCGCCATACGCGCTCATGCCGTACACCGGCTCGGCGTCTTGCTGCACGACGACGGGCGCGCTCGGCGACCGCACGTCGACCAAGAACAGGCCATGCTCGGTGTGCCCGACCGCGATGGTCTCCGCGTCGACGATCGCGACGTCCGTGGGCACCCAGGTGAACCCGAGCACCTCCTCGGCCCGCCCGACCAACATGGGCTCGGTGGGGTCGCCGATGTCGAACAGCCACAGCCCGCCCCGCCCGACGACCGCGAGCCAGTCCCCCGACCACGCCAGCTCGTCGACCTCGAGCGCGCCGGCGTCGTGCGCTGCGAACTCCAACGCCGTCCGCAGCGCTACCGGGGTCGCCGCGGGCGCGACCGCGGCGCAATCCGCTACAGTCACCGGCGGCGGCTCCGGCGCGGTCCCGGTGTCGATCGGCTCGACCACCGCGGGCGGCTCGCGCACCGGCTCTCCGTGCGGCCCACACGCAAGCCCACCGAGCAAGATCCAGAGCACGTTGCCCATTGACGGACCCCCAAACACCGTACCCCAACTCCAGCCGAAGCGCGCGCGCGTTCGCCCTCGGCGCGTCGCGCCACGTGCGAAACAAGGCGGCACGGATGGGGATCCGCAAGAACTCGACATCCACCGATGGGATCACGCAGCGCCCATCAGGCGGCGCACGCCTCGCCGTATGCTCTCGGCGCCTCTGAGGAGCGTCGTCGTGTGGTTCGCCCCCCAACCTGATCGTTCGAACGGCAGCGTAGCCCTCCGGCGCGCGGTGGTCGCGACCGGTCTGTGCGTCATGTTCGGCGCGCCGGCCCCTGCGTCGGCCGCGCCGTTGTGCAAGATCGACGCCGCGTCGCTCACCGCCACCCGCACCTTCACCGACTCGGGCGGCCTCGTCGGCACGCGGATGACGACCGCGTTCACGTCGAGCGGGCAGTTCACGTCGTCCGGCGGGGGCAGCAGCGGCACGCGCCTGTCTCGGTACGACGCGAGCGGCGGCTGGCTCATCGACTTCTCTCCCAACCGCGACATCCGCTCCGTGTTCACCCAGGTCGACGGCGTCAACCCGTTGCTGGTGCGCTCGTACGCGAGCCGGCAAATCGAGACGTTCAGCGCGCCCGGCACGTCGGCGCCGTTCGTATACCTGTCGGGCGGCACCCTCGACGCACAATCGAGCGTCGTCTGGGACGCACCGAACAGCCAGTTCTTGGCGATGTACGCCGGTCGTGTCGATCGCTGGAACGGCTCGGGTACGTGGCTCGGCCAGACGACGCTCTCGGGCTACGGCACCTCCGGGACCGAGTCGAGCTCCCCACAGAACCGCGGGATCGCCACAGTTGACGGTTGCTGGCTCACCTACGAGAGCCAACGGCTACATGTCTGGACCACGGCCGGCGTGCGCAACGACACGGTCACGCTGACCAGCGCCGGCACCAGCTCGGACAGCTACTACAGCTTCTCGTACGCGAACGGCCTCGTCTGGGTGCTCGACAGCGCGTTCGGCACGTGGCGCGGCTACGACGTCGGGGCCATCGGCTGCGACGACGACGACGGCGACGGCGTCGCGTCCGACACCTGCGGCGGCACCGACT
>CAIUDO010000382.1 GCA_903897935.1 uncultured Pseudomonadota bacterium | reverse complement strand
TGCGTGACAACCTGCTCATGGGGCGCCCCGCCGTCGACGAGGCGCACCTGTGGCGGATCCTCGACGCCCTCGGGATCGCGGGCGCCATCCGCGACCTGCCCGGCGGCCTCGAGACCTGGATTGGAGGTGGGTCGGGGCCGTTGTCGGACGTCGCGGCGCGGGCGGTGCTGGTCGCCCGGGCCGTGCTCGGGTCGCCGCGATTGATCGTCGTCGACGGGCTGCTGGACGGCGCCTCGGCGGCGTGGCGCGACCGCATGCTGTCGGTCCTGTGTCCTCCGAACGCCCCGTGGACGTTGGTGCTCCTCACCGACGACCCGGCGCTCGGCGGGCGCCTCCCTCAAACCGCTTGGCTCGCCCAAGGAGCGCTTCATGTCCGTGCCGATCGCGCTTGACCCCGCACCGCCGTCGCGGCGCCGCCGCCGCGTGGCGCCCGAGGTCCTGGCCGTGGGGGGACCGGAACCGGTCGTCGCCCTGGTGCGCGCGCCCTCCGCGCTCCGTGGGGTCGCCTGGCTCATCGCCGCCGCGTTCCCGGCGCTTGTGTTACTGCTGTTGCTGGTACCCTGGCAGCAATCGGCCATCGGCAGCGGGCGGGTGATCGCCCTGCATCCGCAGGAGCGCGCGCAGACCGTCGAGGCGCCGGTGGCGGGCGTCGTCGAGCAGTGGTTGGTCTCGGAGGGGACTGCGGTCAAGGCGGGGGATCCGCTCGTCGCGATGCGCGACGTCGACCCGGAGCTGCTCCCGCGGCTCGGCGCGCAGCGAGACGCCGCCAGCGCCGAGGTCGAGGCCACCGAGGCGCAGGTCGAGAGCTACCGCGCCAAGGTCGAAGCGGCGACGGCTCGGCGTGACCGCGCGGTCGCGGAGGTCGCGTCCAAGATCGCGGCGCTTCAACTCAAGCAGGTGGGGGCGGAGGGGGACGCGCTCGCGGCGCGTCAACAGCTCGACCGGCTCCGCACGCTGCACGCCGAAGGGCTGGCGTCGACGCTCGACCTCGAGCGGGCCGTGGCCACGCAGGCGTCCAAGACGGCCACGGTCGCGGCGTTGGGGGCCGAGATCGAGGCGGCGCGTCACCAGCGGGAGGAGGTCCGGGCGTCCGCGGACGCCTCCATCGCCTCGGCCCCGGCCGACCTCGCGGTCGCCGAGGCCAAGGTCGCGTCGACCCGGAAGGGGCTCGTCGACGCCGAGGTGAAGGTCAGCCGCCAGGCCGCCCAGGTGGTGGTCGCTCCCCGTGACGGGTTTGTATTGAGTGTGCACGGCGGCCCGGAGGCGGGGCAGATCAAGGCGGGCGACTTGCTCGTCACGCTGGTGCCCGTCGCCAGCGAGCGCGCGGTTGAGCTGTGGGTCGACGGGCGGGACATGCCTCTGGTGGATCCCGGGGGTGCGGTGCGGGTGATGTTCGAAGGCTGGCCTGCGTTGCAGTTCGTCGGGTTGCCCGGCAGCGGCGCTGGGACCTACGGCGCCCGGGTGTTGTTCGTCGACGCCACCGACGACGGGGCTGGCAAGTTCCGGGTCGTCGTCGCCCCGGACCCGGAGGAGCCGCCGTGGCCCGACGCGACGTCGTTGCGGCAGGGGGTGCGTGCGAAGGGCTGGTTGCTGTTCTCGGAGGTCCAGCTCGGCGTCGAGCTGTGGCGCCAGATCAACGGGTTCCCCCCGACCCGCACCGTCGACAAGGCCTCTGGGGTGCCGTTGCCGACGTCCAAGAAGCCGCGCGCCCCCTCGGACCTCAAGTGAGGCAACGATGATCCTGCTCTTGTGGTCGTCGCTCACGTGGGCAGCGACGTTGTCTCTGGATGAGGTGCTCGCGCGCGTCGACGCGCGGCTGCCCGAGGTCGCGATGGCGGACGCGGCGCGACAGGCTTCGGAGGCCGATCTCGCCGAAGCGCGCGGGGGCTTCGACCCCTATGTGTCGAGTTACGGCTCGGCCTATGGGGGGGCATACCCCCGCGAGCTGGTCGACGTCGCGGTCTCGGGCACGACCGCGATCGGTCCCTCGTGGTCGGCAGGCTGGAGGCGCGGGGTCGGGGTGTTCCCGTCGTACGCGGAGGCCGACCTAACCCCCCCGGAAGGCGAGCTGTACGCGCGGGTGGGGGTCCCCCTGCTCGATGGCCTGCTCGAAGGGGCCGAGCGCGCCGACCTTCGGGTGTCGGCGGCCCAGCTCGCGACGTCCGAGGCGTCCTTCGCGGGCACCATCGTGGACACCCGGCTGAAGGCGACCGCGTTGTATTGGCGGTGGGTCGCCGCCGGGGCCAAGCTGGAGGTCGCCGAGGAGCAGCTCGCGCTTGCGGTCCAGCGGCAGCAGATGCTCACGCGAGAGGTCGCGCTCGGCGCCCGGCCCGAGATCGATCGCGTCGAGAACGAGCGGGTCGTGCTCGATCGGAGGGCCAAGGAGGCCCAGGCGCGCGCCGACCTCGACGCGGCCGCGTTCGCGTTGTCCGTCGCCTATCGGGATGACGATGGCCGGCCGATGGCCCCGGGCCCGGACCGGCTCCCGACAGTCTGGGCCCCGCGCCCGGCGCCTCCCGACCTGGACCGGGACCTCGTCGCAGCGCTGCAGCGGCCTGAGCTCGCCGCGCTCGGGGCTCGGCGCGCCGCCGCGGAGGCGACCCTGGCGCGCGCCCGCAACGGCCTGCTCCCCACGGTCGACGTCACCGCTGAGGTCGCCACCCCGGCCCTCGGGGGCGACGTCGAGGTGGTCGGTGGGGTGTCGTTGGGCCTGTCGGCGACCGGCCGCGCGGCGCGCGCCAAGCGTGACCACGCCGAGGCCAAGCTCTTCGGCGTCACCGAGTCCGAGCGCGCCGCCCGGGATCAGCTCACCGCCGAGATCAGCGCGACGCACGCGCGGTGGCGAGCGAGCGCGGAGGCCGAGGCGTTCGCCGCCGCGTCGGCCGAATTGGCGGCGGAGGTCGCGGCGGCTACGGAGCGCCGCTTCGAGCTGGGCGCGGCGACCCTGCTCGACGTGGTGTTGCGTGAGGGGGCCCTCGCGGACGCCCGTCGCGCTGCGATTGACGCCGCGCTCGAGCTCCGGCTGGTCGAGGCGCGGCGCGTCGCGCTCACCGCCCCGTACCTGCCGGCCGACACGGGCGCGCCTGTCAGGTAGGGCTCGGGTCCCGGGCGGGGGGCGCCAGCTCCGGCAAGCGCGCGCGCAGGCTGGGCAGCGCGCGGCAGGCCTCGATGGCGGATTGGACCGCAGCCTCGGCGGGGCGCTCGGCCCTGGCGATGACGTCGACGCCGTCGGGCGTGAAGAGCGTGGGCTGGAAGAAGATCGCGGCCACGCCGGCCTCGGCGTCGAGGTGGACGACGAACCACTCGCTCCGCAGCAGCGCCAACCACCCGCTCCCGCGCCACACGTAGCGGGCGCCGTGCGCGGCGTCCCACAGGTCGACGCCGCGGATGGTCTGGGGCCCCCGGTTGGTGGTGTATTGGACCTCGTCTCCGACCGCGTCCGTGCGGCCGAGGTCCAGGTAGTTGAGGGAGGGGGCGTACCTGCCCCCTCGGAGCCACATCGGGAACGTGGTCTGCACGATGTGCCAACGCCCGAGCAACGCCGCAGGCGGCGCGCTCGGGAGCGTTCGGAGGTCGGTGGGGACGCCCATCAGGGGGCGGGGCATGGTAACCTTCCCAGGTCCGGTGTCTCAGGCGCGCCGAGGGCGGCGCCGCCGAAGCGAAGGCTGTATCAAGCATACGTCGAGCGAGGCGGCGCCGTCCTCGGCGATGCCGGGGGCAGCGGAACGGGGAGGTTAACTTGTCCCGTCCCCTTAGCTCATGGTCGGCTGGAACAAGCCCAGGAACGCGCCCGCGGGATCCTGCACGATCGCGATGACGCCCACGGACGGCACCACGATGTTCGTGGCGATCACCGTGCCCCCGAGCGCGGCGGCCTTGCCGGCCGACGCCGCGCTGTCTTCGGTGACCACGTAGGTGATCCAGGACGGCGGCATACCCTCGGCGGGCTGCACGTCTGCGACCGCGTTCTCGAAGCCGGGGCCGACCCCGAAGACGAAGCCGTGACCGCCGGGCCCGTCGCTGGTCTGCCATCCGAACACAGCCGAGTAGAACGCCTTGGCGCGCTCCACATCGCCCGACGACAACGTCTCCCAGCAGAACTCGGGGCCGGTCGGCGGTGCGGGAGGCGAATCCCCCGTGGTGGCCCTGAGCAAGCCGATGCACGCGCCCTCGAAGTCCACGATGCCGGCGAGGCGACCGACCTCCGGGACGTCGAACGGGCCGAACATCGCGCTGCCGCCCGCAGCGGTGGCGGCGGTGACCGCGCCATCGACGTCTTCCGTGGACACGTACGACAACCAGAAGCAGACCGGGGCGTCACCCGCCGGCGTGATGCCGCCGACTTGGCGGTCGCCCACCTGCGCGAGCGTGTAGGGCGGCTGATCCGGCCCCATCGGCATCTCCTGGAAGGTCCAACCGAACATGGCGCCGTAAAACGCCTTCGAAGCCTCGACATCCTTCGTCATCAGCTCGCGCCAGACGACGCGCCCCGGGGTCCACATCGGCTCACTCATGGGTCACTCCCTCGGCCGGGCGGTCGCGCCCGCGCGCGATGATGGTTATCATATGGTGACGGGAGCGCAAGATGCCTTGGTCGAAAGAGCACAAGCGTGACACGCGGCGCCGCATCGTCGCCGTAGCGTCACGAGCGTTTCGGAGGGACGGGTTCATGGCCACCGGCGTCGCGGCGGCGATGGCGGAGGCCGGGCTGACCCATGGTGGGTTCTACGCCCACTTCGAACACAAGCAGGCGCTGCTCGAAGACGCGATCGGCGTCGCGTTCGACGAGGCCGAGTGGTTCCTGCTCGACGGCTCGCTGGCCGAGCTGAGCGGGGACGCGTGGTTGCTCGCGGCCACGCGGCGGTACCTGTCGGTCAACCACCGGGACGCGCCCGAGCGGGGGTGTGCGCTGCCGACGTTGTCGCCCGAGGTGGCGCGCGAAGGCGAGGGCCCGGCGCGGGTGCTCGCGGAGCGCGTCGAGCGGATGATCGTGCGGTTCGCGGAGCGGCTCGGTGGTCCCGACGCGCGCGCGCGCGCGGTCGCGGCGTTGGCGTGTTGGGTCGGCGGTTTGGTGTTGGCGCGGTCCGTGACGGATCCGGCCCGGGTGGAGGAGGTGCTGGCGGCATGAAAAGGCGGCGTCGCTGGGTCAGCAATTCATGGCTAAGATGATTCCACTGCTGGGCCTTCGTGGCCAGTTTCGACGACGTCTCCGGATTGAGGAGACGTGATTTGTACTCCGAACGCTTCTGGCCGTGCATTATTTCAGTGCTACTTGATGCTATCCTATGCTATCGGTGTGTTTTCAATGGCCATGGTCGGTCATGGTCCATGCATGGTGTGGCGGCGCGGCGGCGGCCGGCGGTGCTCGATCGTCAATAGATCTTGATACCTATCATGTAACCTTTGTAACAGTCTGCTTCCTATCTATCCACGTACGACGTAACAAGAATCTACCGTATTTCACACTCGTTAGGAAAAATATCGGAAATCCTGTTACAATTGTAACCGACAGAGAGAGTCTGTCCTTCGACGATGACTCTTCCTCAATCGACTGCATAATGACGAATGACGATGACGATGACGA
>CAIUDO010000381.1 GCA_903897935.1 uncultured Pseudomonadota bacterium | reverse complement strand
TGTGAGGGCGTCGGCGGCGGTGGGTGCGCTGCGCACCGTCGCGCGGACCGTCTCGAGCACCTGCAGGGTCGCACCGGCGCCGCGGTGGAGCAGGGCGTCTCGGCGGAGGTCGTCGAGGGCGTCGAGCGGATCGGCGACGCCGACGCGCGTGAGCAGCGCCTCGGCCAGCTCCACGGAGAAGGCGCCGGGGAGGGCGCACAGGGCGGCGAGGGCGGCCTGGTGGGCGTCGTCCAGGCGCTCCCACGACGTCCACACGCACGCGCGCAGGCTGCGGTGGCGGTCGGGGCGGTCGGTGGAGCGGTCGCGCAGCAGGTCGAAGCGGTCGTCGAGGCGCTGCAGGAGCTGGGGCACGGTGAGCAAGCGGGTTCGGGCGGCGGCGAGCTCGATCGCGAGCGGGCCGCGGTCGAGGCGGTCCAACAACGCGTCGAGATCGGCTTGGGGCCCGGCGACGGCCGCGCGGTCGAAGAACAGCGCGCGTGCGCCTTCGGGGGGCAGCGGCCCGAGCTCGACGACGCGCTCGCCACGGAGGGCTGGGGCCCGGCGGGCGGTGAGCAGCCAGGTGACGTTCGGGGCGGCGGCGCGCCAGCGGGTGAGGGTAGGCGTGGCGTCGTCGCCGGCGCCGTCGAGGTCGTCGAGCACGGCGAGGAACCGGCGGCGGCTGCCGAGCGCGTGCCCGACCCGCGTCGCGTGCTCGACGTCGGACGGGTCGGTGAGGGGGATGCCGAGCGCTGCGGCGACGGCGCGGGTCACGCTGGCGGCGCTGCGCGCGTCTTGCAGGTCGACGAGGGCGTGCCCGTCGAAGCGCGGGGCGAGCGCCGTAAGCGCGGCGCGGGCGAGGTAGGACTTGCCCATGCCGCCGGCGCCGGTGAGGACGACGATCTGCGCGCCGGCGTCGACGTGATCGACGATCGCGGCGAGTTCGGGCTCGCGGCCGTACAGCGGGACTGCGGGTTCGGTTCGGGTGGGCGGAGCGGGCGGCGGGGCTACGGGCTCCGGCATTCGGTAGCCGCGCTTGGGCACGAGCACGATCCAGCGGAACGGGCGCTCGGTGTCGCCGAGCGCGGCCCGGACGCGTCGGATCATCTGCGGCAGCGCGTCTTCGCCGACGTGGACGCCGGGCCACAGGTGGCGGGTCAGGTCGTGGAACGGGACGACCTGGCCGGCGCGCGCGGCCAATAACGCGAGGGCATCGAACGCTTTCGGCTGCATCGGCACCAGGGACCCGTCGCGGCGCAGCTCGTGGGCGTCTTCGTCGATCGTGAACGGCCCGAACCGCCGCGGCATCGCTCCCCCGGCGCCGAGTGTACGTCTACGTGGTCTGCCGCAGCGCGGTGACCTCGATCTCGATCTTCATCCTGGGATCCGCGAGGCCTGCGGAGATCATCATCGCGGCCGGTCGCACGTCTCCGAAGTACGCCTTCAACACGGGCCAACACTTGGGGAACTCGCTGCCGTCGGGCAGGACGTAGGTCACGCGCACGACGTCGCGCATGCTCGCGCCGGCTTGTTCGAGGGCGGCGGCGATGTTCCGCAGGCATTGCTCGGTTTGGGCCACGAGGTCGTCCGAGATGGTCATCGTGGCGTAGTCGAACCCGGTCGTGCCGGACACGAAGATCCAGTCGCCCTGGACGACGGCTCGGCTGTAGCCGATCTCGTTCTCGAAGGTCGATCCCGAGCTGATGAGCGTGCGCGTCATGGTGTTCCTTGTGAATTCGGAGGGTTGCTGCGCTCGACCGCTTCGCGCACGAAGCCCAACACGTCGCTCATTCGCTTCGTGAACACCCCGCCCTTCGCGCTGCGCCAGTGCTCATAGCCGCCGAGGTCCGGTGGCGCGTCGTTCGTGCCGACCAGCGCCACGACGCTGCGCCGGAGCGCATCGCCCGCGATCGGCAGGTGCCCGACAGCGGCGACGCCGTCGTGAACGCGCAGGGCCGAGACGGAGACGTGCACCACCTCCATCGGCGAGGGGGTCGTCTCGACCAGCAGGACCGTCAACGTCGCTTCGGGTTCGCCCGGATCTTGGTGAAACGTCCAAATCTGGCCAGGGCTGAACCGGAGCCCCGGCTGGCTGGTGTCCGCGTCCATGGGTGACCTCTAACGATCATGGGTGCCTAACCGGGTCTCCAACGAACGGGCCGATCGTCCAGGCGGGTTCAGGGGGCTTGCCTCGGTAGCCCTTCCGGAGGGACATCGGCGATCGGGACCTGCCCCTCTGCGGTGACGAGCGCAAAGCAGGGCACCGCGGACCACCCGATCAGCTCGGGCACGACTTCTGCGGCCGATCGCTCGGAGTCGAGCCAGGTCGCGCGCAACTTGACGAACCAAGGATCGGCCGGCCAGATGAGGACGAGGGTGCCCAACGCCCGTGTGACCCCGTCGAGCGACGCGACACCGAGCTGCTTCGCGACATCGGCGTGCGACTCGGGGGGGAGCAGCTGCGCCAACGGGAGCTGTTGGACACCGCCGAGCACGAACCCGGGACCAACGAACAGCGGGCCGATCTCCCCAGTCAAGGCCCATTCGACGCCGGGCACTTCCCTCGCAGCACTCAAGGCCGCGGCCTTCTCCCTGGACAAGCCGTCGGGAGGCGGGCCGTGTTGCGGGTAGACGAACACCGAGAGCAGCGTCCCGTCGTCGTTGGTGTAGCTCCACGACAGGTCCAGGCCGGCCGGGTTGTCGTAGTGGTGGGTGCCGCCGAAGCGCCAGCCGACCGGGGCCGTTGTTGGAAAGCAGACGTCGGCGCCGGGGTGGCGTCCCCACGGAGTGGTCGTCTCAGGGAAGGAGTACTGCCGCGCGTCGACCGGTGGGGGCGGCGGGGCCGGACGCGGGCACGCGGTGAGGAGGCCGAGGAGGAGCGGCAGTCGCCTCATCCGCGTGGTAGTGTCGGGCAGGGAGCGGCCGGGGTTCGCTACCGACATCATCAAGATGATCCTTGAACGTGGCGTTGCGGCCGGCCGTGCTGGAGCTGGGTTACCACCTGGTTCTCTCAGTCGTAGAAGTTGAATGGTCCGTCTCCGGGAGGTCGCCTACGACTTGGAATCGCGACGCATCGAGGGTCGCATGCCCCGCCCGCAGGAGGTGCTCGTTCTTGGCGCTCGCCCCAGTGCCTGTTGACGCGTCGCTTCTTTACCCCCGATGTGCAGTACTCGTCGCCCGTTTCAACGTCGAAGTGGTTGCCAGCGACGCCACCACCGCTGAGGCACTCCTGGCGCGGTCAACGCGGCTCCTGGAGGGGCGACCGGTGGAGCAGTTCGGGCTGAGCTTCATGGGACCCTCAACAACACCGACGGGTGGCCGCTTGGCGATGGCGGTGCGCTCCCTCGCGGTTCCGGGCGGGCAACCAATGATTCAAGGCGACGCGTTGGGCGGAGGTTGGACGCTTGTCGTCAGATCGCCGGCGGTGGTGCAATGGCTGCCACCGCGCTCGTGCCACACACGCCACAGCCAACGCCTGCACGCCACGCCGTGTTGTAGGCAGCCCCCACGAGCAACGACTGACACTTCACGCATCGAAACTCGCGAGTAACCGACCTCGGGCCGGCGGGGACGTACCGAACGCCTTGCTCGTCGAACTCCACAACCCACCATGCGCGCTTGTAGTCGTGCTGGGCGGTGCCGTGACCCTCGAGATCTTCGTCATCGTCCGATTCGTCGAAAGCAACGAGCGCAAGACCCGGACTCAACACTACGCCGGCGTTGGAGAGGTCGCGCAGGCTTCCGTAGGTATCCAGCACCACGGCAATACGCGCGGGGTTCACAACGCCGGACACGAGGCCATTGAAGTCAGCCGAGATCCGCTGAGGCGCCGACCTATTCATGCTCACCTACGTAACGTCAGCGTTCAGCGGCGGCGGAGCCGTCCGCTGGAACGGGCTGTTGCGTGTCTGTTTCGGCGGGCGTCGGGCGCAGTGGCGGCCCGTCAATGAAGCTGAACCTCCCCGATCGGAGGTGGAGGGGTCCGTGGAGCGCGTCCCAGTTGGCGCGACGAGCCACCTCGAGGAGGACGGCCATCTTGTCAGGGCGCTGAGCGTTCGGTGTGTTCGACAAGGCGAACTCCTTCGTCGGCAGAATACCAATGATAACACTCGTCCGCTATCGAAGAGTAGGCGTTCTTGAACAGGTGCGGCGCCGAATATCCGGATCCGGCACGTTGTGGCCGCCGGCGGCCACACGGAGCGCAACGCGTCGGACCGCGTACTCCGACCTGCTGGTGATCCATGAGATGGGGTACCTGAACCTGCGCCCCCGAGCAGCGCAACATGTTCTTCAAGCTGATGGAGGAGCGGTACGGTCGAAAGTCGACG
>CAIUDO010000380.1 GCA_903897935.1 uncultured Pseudomonadota bacterium | reverse complement strand
GTCCTGCTCGCCTTCACCAGCAACGCGTTCGGCGTGGCGCCCACGTTCGAGGGCTACACGTTCTTCCGGGGCGATCTGCACGTGCACTCCGGCGCGAGCGGTGACGGCGGCTCGGCGGATCTCGGCGCGTGCGACAACGAGGGCGCTCAGTGTGGCGCCCTCGCGGACCTCGGCGCGCTCGCGCGCGAGGCGGAGCTCGACTTCCTCGCCCTCACCGACCACGCGAACGGCAACAACGCCGCGCTGAGCGAGCAGTTCTCGGGTGCGATGGCGATCGCGCTCGACCACCACGACCCGGAGTCTGGGTTGGTGGTCGTGCCCGGGGCCGAGGTGTGGTACCGAAACCCGGGTGGGCCGTACGGGCACAAGAACCTCTTGTTGTTCGGGGAAGACGCCGATGTCGCCGAGTTCCGCCTGGAGCACGCGCAGTACGACGGCGCGGCCGACGTCGTCGACGGATGCGGCACGATCTGGGCGGCGGCGCGTGAGGTCGAGCAGGCGTTTGGGCCGACGCTGCTCATCCCCCACCACCCCGCCGCGATCGTCCCGATGGTGACGAACTGGAGCTGCCTCGACCCACACTTCTCACCGGCGGTCGAGCTCTACTCCGAGCATGGGGCGTCGGATGTGGTCGGGGCTACCTGGGATCCGCCGTGGAGCGGATCGACGGCGGGCACCACGGTGTTCGAGGCGCTCCGTGATCATGGGCACCGGCTCGGGTTCCTCGGCGGCACCGACCGCCACGACACCCACCCCGGCGCGGTCTGCGCGACGGAGACGATGCTCAAGGGCCCACCGTATGGCGGCGGGTTGACGGTGGCGGTGCTCCCCGAAGGGGTGCCGCTGTCACGCAGCACCCTGTACGACGCGATCGTCGCCCGTCGCACGTACGCGACGAGCGGGCCGGTGCTCCCCGCGCGGGTGTCGGTGTACGCGGGTGGCACGCTGATCGCGGAGATGGGCAGCGACGCGTTGGCGCCCGAGGGCGCTGATCTGACGGTTCAGGTCCGGGTCCCGGCCGACGAAGCGGGCGCGGTGGTCGAGGTCGTCCTGGTCGGTCCTACCGGCGACGTGTACCTCGAGCCGGTCAGCGGCGGTGTGTTCGAGGCGGTGATCACCAGCGACGAGGTCCCTCCGTGGTTCTGGGCGGAGGTTCGCATCGATGGGGGCGTGTGGTACGCGTCGTCGTGCGACGACGGTGGCGCCGACGACCAGGAGCGGCTGTGGTTGTCGCCGATCTGGTTGTCCCCCGGGCCTCCGCTGGCCAACGTGGAGCCGGATCTGGTGATCGTGCCCCGTGTCGACGGTGACACCGGCGAGGCTCCCGCGTGTGGGTGTCGTACCGGCGCTCCGGGGGCGGTCTGGTGGGTCCCGGTGGTGGGGTGGGTGCGGCGTCGTCGTGGTGCGCCGCGGGCGTGACGCGGCGGTCCGTGGTCGAGCCCATTGGAAGTCGCGACGTGGCTCGAGAGACGGAGCGCGGGCTTTTAGCCCGCCGGACCGCGGGCTTTTAGCCCGGCTGGTCGCGGTAGCGCTGCGAAGAGCGGGCTGAAAGCCCGCGTCCCGGCGGACTGAACGTCCGCGCTCCGAAGTCCTTGGCGTCCCGGCGCAAATGGCTCACCGCCACGTCTCCTGAGACGTGCGTTCGAGCGAAATGGGTCGGCAGCGCGTCGGTCTGGAACCCGCGGTCGAGCCAAATGGTTCGCCGCCAGGTCTCCTGAGACGTGCGGTCGAGCCAAATGGCTCGGTTGCGCGTCCGCGTCGAGCGCGCGGTCGAGCCAAGTGGCTCGCCACCAAGTCTCCTGAGACGTGCGGTCGAGCCAAATGGCTCGCCACCAAGTCTCCTGGCTCGAGAGAAGGAGCGCGGGCTTTTAGCCCGCCGGACCGCGGGCTTTTAGCCCGCCTGGGTCGCGGTTGCGCTGCGAAGAGCGGGCTGAAAGCGCGCGTCCCGGCGCAAATGGTTCGGGTGCAGCCGGGCCTCCGTCAACCTGGCTAGCGGCAATTCTGGGCGCGGGGATGGAAGAAGGCGGTACTTCGGGTGATCAGGTGGCGTTGTACCCACTCACCGATGCACCCGAGGCCCGCCATGCCTGAGATAACCC
>CAIUDO010000379.1 GCA_903897935.1 uncultured Pseudomonadota bacterium | reverse complement strand
GTTCGCTGGCTACTGGAACCGGCCCGACGCGACCGCGGCGTCGTTCCGCGACGGCTGGTTCCGCACCGGAGACGTGTTGTCGCGCGACGAAGACGGCTTCTACCTTGTCTCCGGTCGCCTCAAGGAGATGTACATCTCCGGCGGCGAGAACGTCTACCCCGCAGAGGTCGAGGCGATCGTGCTCCAGGCGCCTGGGGTCGGGCAGGTCGCGGTGGTGGGTGTGCCCGACCCGAAGTGGGGCGAGGTCGGCGTGTTGTTCGTCGAGCCGGCCCACGGCGCGTCGATCGACCCCGCCGCGACCCGCGCGTGGCTCAGCGAGCGCATCGCTCGCTACAAGCTGCCGAAGCACGTCGTCGTGCGCGAGGCGCTCCCGCGCACCGCGTCCGGCAAGATCGACAAGGCCAGCCTGGTGGCTGAAGCGCGGAGCGCGTCGTGAAGCCGCTCGCCGTGGCGTTAATGCTGCTGTGCAGCATCGCCTGCTACCCCATCTTCGACACCGGAGCGGTCGAGACCAGCGCGCCGACGTCCCCTGCCGACGCCGACACGGACGCCGACAGCGACGCGGACGCGGACGCCGACAGCGACGCAGACGCAGACGCCGACGCCGACGCAGACGCCGACAGCGACGCCGACACCGACACCGACACCGAGCCCGCGGTCCAGGACATCACCGGGGAGTGGGTGTCCAGCGGCAGCGGCATCGCGCCGCTGTTCGCGGAGGACCCGTTCTCGTGGGTGCTCGTCGAAGCGTCGTTCTCATCGGGGGGGGCGTACGCCGCGCACGCCGTCGACGGGGCCGGCACCAGCTTCGACTTCGCGGGCACCTACACGGTCGACACCTCCACGGTCCCGGGCACGATCGAGATCGCGCAGACCGCCCCATACGCGGCGGTAGCGGTCGGGATCTGGCAGGTCGACGGGGGCGTGCTCACGTACGAGGTCGCCCAGACCATCCCCGACTACGGGTTCGGGCCGCCTACGCCGGAGTCTGGCTTCGGCAGCACCACCGGCGACGGCCTCACCCCGGGCGCCCTCACCCAGACGTACGTGCGCCCATGATCGTGACCCTCACCGTGGCTGCGCTCGCGGCGCCGACCCAGGCCGAGCTCGCCGCCACGTCCGTCAAGCCCGAGCCGCTCGTCGAAGACGCGTTCGAGGCCATCGGCCTCTACCAGGCGCGCGCGACCTCCACCTCGGTAGGCACCACCAACCCGCTGCTCGACGGCCAGGTGATCGGCACCCTGGGCGGCAGCAACGGCACCACGGTGATGCCCGAGGGCTCCGCCGAATTCGCCGAGCAGCGCTTCAACGCCTTCCTCACCTGGCGGCCGGTCGCGCTCGACGGGCGCGCCGAGCTGGGCGCCGCGTTCGAGGTCGACATGGCGTTCGGCGACCAGAGCTACGCCGTCGGCGGCAACACCGGCGGGGCGTTCGGCGGCGACCAGGTGAACCTGCAGACGCGTCGCTTGTTCGCGGCGTTTTCACCGCGTATCGGCCCCGACGCGTCGGTCGAGATCGTCACCGGCCTGCAGCTCGTCACTGACGGCGCGCACAACCCCACCGGCGCCTCGCCCGACGCGCTGTTCCGGTCCGGCGGTCGCCTGATGGTCGTCGGCACCGAGGCCGCCGGCGTCACGGCGTACGGCAAGGTGTTCGACTCGTTCGGCGAGCGCCTGCGGTGGCGCCTCGGGGCGTACACCCTGTACGAGGTCGCGTTCACCGAGCCCGACGACGTGTGGCTCGTCGCCGCCGACCTCGACGTCGAGGTGGGGTGGCGAACGCACGTCGGGGTGCACTCGTGGACCCTGCTGGATCGCTCGGGCGGCGGCGCCGGGGTGCTCGGCGTCGGGCCAACGTCCGCGTTGTCCGAGATGCAGGGGGGCCCGCGGCTCGACCTGCGCGCCGAAGGGGAGCTCGAGGCCCCCGACGCCTACACCGACGTCTTCTGGTTCGCAGTGGACGCGGGCTACGACCACACCCTCAGCGTCGGCCCGATCGGCTTGTCGGGCGTCGCGGTCGTGAACGTGGGGCGCATCTACGCGGGCCCGTTCGACCGGCGTCGGATCGCTGGCGGGCTCGTCGACGGGGAGGCGCGCTGGCGGTTCGCCTCGGGTCGCGGCTCGGTCGCACGCGTCGAGGGCTTGTGGACCACCCGCGACGACCCGACCGACCCGTCGCGGTACGGCGGCGTCGTCACCGCCAACACCTGGGGCATCGCGGCCGCCACGTACGGCACTCACGGCGGCCTGTTGCTGTTCCCCGACATCAAGGCGATCAACCGGCAATCCGCGATCGTGTACGACGTGTCGGGGCGCGGCGAGGGCGTCATCGCGGCCAACACCACGGTCGGGTACGACGTGATCCCCGATCGGCTCAACACCACCGCCGGGGTCGCCCACGCGCGCAACAGCAGCGGCGTGCCGTGGGGCACCGAGCTGCACGGCCACGTCGGGTTCGAGCCGTGGTGGCTGGTCGACGTCGGCGTGCACGGCGGCGTCGTGCTGCCGGGCAGCCGGTCCTTGGTGTCGGGCCTCACCACTGCCTCGGGCACCAGCGCGGTGCCGTGGGCGATGCTGCTCACCTGTGACTGGATCCTCCTGTAGGGGCGCCCGTGCTGTTCGATCCCGCCGCCATTCTGCTCGCGATGTCCGGTTGTGTGCCCCACTACGGGGCGGTGCCCCCGATGGCGCCCGCCGAGCTGTGGTCGCCGCTGCCGCGCCAGACCGCGGAGGTCGACGGCGTGCCGATCGCGTGGGTCGACAGCGGCGGCTCGGGCCCGCCGCTGGTGCTCATCCACGGCTTGTCGTCGTACACGTCGTTCTGGGAGTACCAGATCCCAGCGTTCTCAGGTGAGTACCGCGTCATCGCGCTCGACCTGCCCGGGTTCGGCGCCTCGGGCCGCCCCGACGCGCCGTTCACACCGCCGTGGTTCGCGGGCGTCGTGGCGTCCTGGATGGACACGATCGGCGTGCCGTCGGCCACGATCGTGGGCCACTCGATGGGCGGCCAGATCGCGCTCACGATGGCGATCGAGCACCCCGAGCGGGTCACCAGCCTGATCCTGTCGGCGCCAGCGGGCTTCGAGCGGTTCACGGCCGGAGAAGCAGCGTTCCTAGAGCAGTTCTGGACGGAAGACCGCGCCGCGCGCGCCCGGGAGGACGAGATCCGCCTCCAGTTCGTCGCCGCGGCGTTCAACCGGCGCGACGACGGCGTGGAGCGCCTGATCGAGGAGCGGGTGCGCCTCGGCAAGCACCCGGAGTTCCAAGGCACGTCGGTCGCCGTCGCGCGTGCGATCGCGGGCATGGCCCGCCACCCGGTGCTTGACCGCCTGGGCGAGATCACGGCGCCCACCCTGGTGGTGTTCGGGACGGAAGATCGCATGATCCCGAACCCGATCCTGCACGGCGGGCGCACCCGGAGCGTCGCCGAGCAGGGCGTGGCGCAGATCCCAGGGGCGAAGCTCGTCATGTTGCCGGGCGCCGGCCATACGGCCCACCACGACGACCCGGAGGGCTTCAACCAGGCCGCCCTCGCGTTCTTGGCGTCTCGCAGCAACGCCGCTCACTCAAGGTGATTGCAGCGAGCGGCCGTCAGCCAGGCGTCAGGCCAAGCGCGTGAGCATCGTCTTCACCTCGACGACCCTTGCGTGCAGGTCGTCGTGGGTCGCGCGGGTGAGGCACTCAAAAGATCCAGCGCGAGCACGGCATGGTACTCGGCCTCCGACGCAGAACCAGCCGCGATCGAGAGAACTCTCGCCAGCTCACGCTCGCCGTCTCGGCCGCCCTCGGCAACGTTCGTGGGGATCGAGGCAGCTTGGGTCGTACGGTAGACCTCGAGCACAAGCCGAGCGCCGTCTGCCCAGTCCTTGAACAAGCGGTCAGCAGTCGGCGGTCAGCGGTCAGCCCGGTCAAAGCCATGCATCGCTCAGCGGCGGCCGACCGGGTTGTTCGCGTTCAGGTGAAGGTCGGTTGGGTCACCATCGCGCCATTGTCAAGCTGAAAGCTGATGACTGATGGCTGATG
>CAIUDO010000378.1 GCA_903897935.1 uncultured Pseudomonadota bacterium | reverse complement strand
GCGTCGTCCAGCTCGGCGAGAGCAGCCACGGCGTGAGCGAGTTCAACCACGCCAAGGTGCGCCTCATCAAGTACCTGCACGAGGAGCGGGGGTTCGACGTCGTGGCGTTCGAAGGCGGGATCTGGGAGTGTGCCCGCGCGGACGCGAGCGTCGGTGAGGTCGCGCCGCGCGACGTGATGGCGCGCTGCTTGTTCGGCGTGTGGGACACCGCCGAGGTCGAGCAGCTGTTCGTGTACCTCGAGCGCACCAGGGCGACGGACCGTCCCCTGCGATTGGTCGGGTTCGACGTGCAGTCGAGCTCGGCGTACGCCGAGTCCGAGCGGACGGCGTTCTTCGCGCGGGTGTACGGCGCGGTCGACCGGGCGCGCGGTGACGCCATCGCGGCGCTCGATACGAAGCTGACGACGGCGATCGACGCCGCGTCGCGCCCTCCGATCCCGCTGGACGCCGAGCTCGCGGCGTATGACGAGCACATCGCGTGGGCGTCCGCGCAGGGGGGCGCCCTGCGGGCCGCCGGGGTCAGCGCCGAAGACGTGGCGTTCGCCGAGCAGCTCTTGCGGTCGCGCCGCGCGTTCTGCCTGCAGTGGTCGGCGTCGGGCGAGGCGTCGTCGGCGGCGCGGGACGCGGGGATGGCGGCCAACCTCGTCTGGCTCGCCGAGCAGCGGTTCCCGGGGGAGAAGCTGGTGGTTTGGGCGCACAACGGGCACGTGGGGTACGTGGGCGGCCTGGCCGCCGCTGCGCAGATGGGGTCGTACCTGCGCGACCACTTCGGCGACGCGGCGTACACGGTCGGTTTGTACGGCTATCGGGGCGCGACGAGCTTCAACAACCGGCTGGTGGTGCCGGTGCGTCGCGGCGGGCCCGGCAGCCTGGAGGCGTTGATGTACCAGCTCCGGGAGCAGGCGGTGTTCGTCGATCTGCGAGGCCTGCCGCCGGCCGACTGGGCAGACCAGACGATCCCGACGTTGTCGTGGGGGCGCACCGTCGAGCCGCTGACGCTGCGCGACAGCTACGACGGGCTGCTGTTCGTCGACACCCTGACGCCCCCCGCCTACCTGAACCGCTGAGGGGGCGCCGTGCGAGGCTGGTTCGCGTGGCTCACGGTCGGGCTCGGGTGCGCGCGCCCGGTGGCGCCCTCCGGTCCAACGGTCGAGCGCGCGCTCGGGCCCACCGAGGGCATCGCGGCGTTCGCGCGCCTGTACGCGACGGTGCGGTGGTTCCACCCCGCGGACAGCGCTGCCGGCGCGAGCTGGGACTCGGTCGCGGTCGACGGCGTGGCGGTCGCGCGCTCGGCCCGCACCCCGGAGGAGCTCCGCGACGGCCTCCGCGGTGTGTTGTCTCCGGTCGCGCCGTCGGTGCAGGTGTGGGTGGAGGGCGACCCGGTCCCGCCGCCTACGGTGCCCGCGTGGGACGGCCCGTCGCTCGCGTGGCAGCACCTCGGGTGGAGCTTCGGGGGGGATCAGGCGATCTACGCGTCCGCCCGGCTCGGCAGGGGGCACCTGCGGGTCACGTCGCAGTCCGAGGTCACCGCTACGAACGGGCTCGGCGGCGACGACGCCGTCGTCTCCTTGCGCGGGCGCGAGGTCCGCGTGTCGGCGCGCCTCCGGGTGGAGAGCGAAGGGACGGGCGCGGGCCACTTGTGGGTGCGGGTCGACGGCGGTCCGGACGACGCCGTCCGCTCCAAGGTCGGCTGGGACACCCCCGCGCTCCGCGACGCCGCGTGGGGGAACCACTCGGTGACCACCCGGGTCGCCGACGACGCGACGTGGCTCGTGTTCGGCGCGCGGATGACGGGCGAAGGCACGCTGTGGGCCGATGACTTCAAGGTCGAAGTGCGCGACGGGGGTGGGTGGCGCGCCGTCCCTATCCGAGACGGTGACTTGCAAGACCCCGTCACGTGGTGGAACTTCGACGGGTGGGGCTACGAGGCGGCGGTCGTCGAGGAGCAAGGGGACCGCGTGCTCCGCCTGGCGCACACCAACACCCGCCCGCCCGCGCTGTTCGCGTCGGTGCCGGCTCCGGGCGAGGCCTATGAGGCGTCGCTCGGAGCCGGGCTCGTCGCGCGGGTGCCGCTCTCCCTCCCGGCGGACCCTCCGGGCCCCCCAGCACCCCCTACGCGCCGCTCGACCCCGATCGGGACGACCCCGACGTGCGCGTCGCCGCCGTGATCGTCGCGTGGGGGGCGCTGCGCAATTTCTGGCCGTACGCGAGCGACGTCGCGATCGATTGGGACGCCGCGCTCGCCGACGCGGTGGCGGGCGCCGTCGCGTCCCAGGATCGTGACGACCTGGTCGACGTCTTGTGGGGGCTGCTCGGTCGGGTGCCCGATGGGCACGGGTGGGCCGATCATGTGGGGAGCGCCCGCGCGTGCGGGTTGCCGCTCCGGTGGGTGCGGGTGGGGGACGCGCTCGTCGTGACCAGCACGGCTACGTCGGCGGTCCAGGTCGGTGATGAGGTCGTGACGGTGGACGGGGCCCCGGTCGCCGACGCCCTCGCGGGGGCCGAGCGTCGGGTGTCCGGATCCGCCGCGTTTCGTGAGGCGTTCGCCGCCGAGCGGCTCGCGATCGGGGTGTGCGGGGCCGCGATGGCCCTCACCGTGGCGCGCGGCGCGGGCACCGTGCGCGTGTCGGTGCCGCACGAAGGGGGCGCTCCGCCGTTGTTTGCGCACCCCGGCGTCGCGTGGACCGAGGACGGGTATGTGTTGGTCGACCTCAACACGGTGCCGTGGGCCGACCTCGAGCCCGAGCTCGACGAGCTCGCTCGCGCGCGTGGGATCGTCTTCGATCTTCGCGAATACCCAGCCCATGGCGTCTCGGGGCGGTTCGTGGCCCACCTGCTGCGGGCGCCGGACGTCGCGACCGGATGGATGCGGGTGCCGGAGATCGTGCGTCCGGGGGAGATCGAGGGCTGGCAGCGCCACGAGTGGGCGCTCACGCCGCGGGAGCCGCACCTCGGCGGCGACGTCGTCTTCTTGACCTCCCCGCTCGCGATCAGCGCGGCCGAGAGCCTGCTGCTCGTCGCGGAGGCCAACGGCGTCGGGGTGCGCGTCGGGCAGGCCACCGCGGGCACGAACGGCAACGCCACCGGCGCGCGGCTGCCGGGGGGCTACGTCATCCAGTTCACGGGCATGCGCGTGGTGGACGCCGACGGTGGCGCGTTCCACCTGCGCGGGCTGGCCCCCGACGTGGAGGTCGCCCCCACGCTGGAGGGGCTGCGCGCCGGCCGCGACGAGGTCCGCGACGCCGCGCTCGCGTGGCTGCGCGCCCGGTGACGGGGCGTGGGCGTTGATCGTGGCTCGGGGTAGGAGCGCGTATGCGAAATCGCCTCCCGCTCGACGTGCTCGACCTCGTGCACCACCGGACGATCGAGGGCGCACGCGTCGAGCTGAAGGCGACGTGGTCCGAGCAGACACGCGCGCAGGTCGTCGCGACCATGTGCGCGTTCGCGAACGACTTGTACAACCAGAACGGCGGCTACATCGTCATCGGCGTGGGAGAGCGCGATGGGCGTGCGGTCTTGCCGCCGATCGGCGTCCCGGACGGCGCGGTGGACGACG
>CAIUDO010000377.1 GCA_903897935.1 uncultured Pseudomonadota bacterium | reverse complement strand
CGGCGATCTCTTCGCCGGAGAGGGCACGGGCGAGACCAAGTGGTTCGGCACGCCGGCATCCGAGGGCGGCGACTTCGCGCCGGGCATCCACTCGATCGCGGTTGATCCACGCGATCCGGAGCGCGTGCTGCTCGCGGTGTCCACCGCCGGGGTCATCGAGACCCGGGACGGCGGGGCCACCTGGGCCAGCGCCAACAAGGGCATGGCGATGGACCACACGCCCGAGCCCGAGGCGGAGTGGGGCCACGACGCGCACTACATCGAGCTGTGCGAGGGCGACCCGGATCACGTCTGGCAGCAGAACCACGCGGGCGTGTTCTACAGCGACGACGGCGCGGCGCGGTGGCGCAAGGTCAGCCAGCCGGAAGCGGGCGTCGACTTTGGCTTCCCCGTCACCGTCGACGCCGCCGACGGCCGCACCGCGTGGCTGGTCCCGGCCCGCAGCGACAACCAGCGCATGGCGATCGACGGGAGCTTGTTCGTCGCGCGCACCCGCGACGGCGGGCAGACCTGGCAGCAGCTCCGCGCCGGGCTCCCCGAGGGTGGCGCGTGGGACATCGTGTACCGGCACGCGCTCGCCAACCAGCGCGGCGTCGTCGCGTTCGGCAGCACCACCGGGAACCTGTACGTCAGCGAGGACCAGGGAGATACCTGGATCACCGTGTCGAACAACCTGCCGCCGATCTACTCGGTGCGCTTCGGCTGACGCTCGGCCCGCGCGCTCTGGACGAACGGCACCCCCGGCTCCATCGGCCGGTCGAGCACCCCGTCGAGCGTGATGCTGCGGCGCAGCAAAGCCGGCTCGCCCCCCGGCAACGGCGCGACGACCGCCACCCCGACCACCACCACGTCGCAGCCCGTCGTCGACGCCTCGGGGTCCGACCACCGCGCGGTCGCCCGCGTCTCGACCCGCTCGTCCGCCCCGAGCGGGGTCGCCACGTGGCGGACCTCGACGACGCCGAGCCGATCGAACACCGGCGGCACCAACACCGAGCGCTCCCGTCGGGACAACCAGGCGCGCGCGCCGGACCCGTCGTCGACGACCAGATCGAGCGGGGCCAGCGCGCGATCCAGCACCGCCCCCATCGCGAGGTCGTTGCGGTGCGCGTTCAAGGTGAGCGGCGACGCCGGCTCGGCCCACCGGACCACCCGCACCGCGCCGTCCCCCGCCCGCACCAGCCGGACCACCCGGCCTGGGAACGACGGGAGCACGCCGTCGACCAACTGCCGGAGCGCCTCGTCGTGCTCGGGGCGCCGGCCGCGGAGGGACACCGCGACGTCGCCGACCACACAGACGTGATCGCCACGGTCTGCCTCGCAGATCACGGTCAGGTCGACGTCGTAGGCGACCGCCTCGGTGGGGACCCCGACCCGGTCGACGAGCTCGAGCCCCACCGGGAACGAGCCCTCCGCGGTGAGCCGCCACGCGCCGGACACGTCGACCGCGTGCGCGATCCCGGCCCAGCCCCACACGATCACGACGCGCGCGCCGGGACCGGGAACGGCGCGCGGTGCCGCGGCTCGAAGCCTGCGTCCCGCGCCGCGCCGAGCAGGCGCTCGAAGTCGAGGGAGATCGTCGCCCCGGCCTTCTCCGTCACCTCGTCTTCGGTGGGGAGGTCGAAGTCGTTGGCGCCGAACGCGAGGCCCCGCAGCGCGCCTTCGTTCCGCGTGAGCACCGACGTGCGGATTGTCTTGATGTTGTCGAGGAAGATGCGGCACACCGCGAGCCAGCGCAGGTAGTCGTGCCCTTCGGACTCGTCGCCGCCGAACGCCGTGTTCCACGGCTTGTACGTCCAACACAAGAAGCTCGGCAGGTAGCCCCCGACCGAGTCCTGGAACGCGCGCAGCCCGTCGAGGTGCTCGAGGCGCTCCTCCAGCGTCTCGTCGAACCCGATCACCATCGTGCCGGTG